>JAAZOA010000106.1 GCA_012798055.1 Syntrophomonadaceae bacterium
AGGTAAAGTTAATCCAGAATAGACTGAAAGTAAATGAGATTCAAAAAGGACTAAGGTATCGAGAGAAGTTGAAGATAAGAAACGAAGCGGAAGGCAAAGCAAGGTAGAAAGTCGATAAAGGTTCGTTGGAGCTTACTTTTTAGGTATAAAAGCGGGGGATTGGTGCTGGGCCAATCCCCCGCTTCTATGTCCGATTTGGTATTCACATTCCTGGCGGGTGAGGATGCAGGTGATCTCCTGGACTCTCGCCTCCGGCAGCTGCGAGTTTTTGCCGCAGTATCAACCTAATCCCAGCAGCTGGCGTGCATTTCCTCCCAGGATCCTGGCGATCGCCTGACCAGAGATTGGGAGGTCCCTGATCATTTGGATGTTCTTTCTGACATCTACCGCCGGCCAGTCGGTACCGAAGATGAACTTGTGAGCGAATCTCCCGATATCCGGATAAAACTCGGTCAGCTTAAACGGAGGCAAACCCGTTACATCGATATAGACATTTTTGTGCAGGCGGATCATCGTCATCGCTTCGTCATACCATGGACCCCTTCCCCCGTGAGCCATGATCAATTTCAGGTTGGGGAAATCAACCGCTACATCATCCAGAAGGATGGGGTCGCCATATTTGATGCGGGAATTGGCGAAGATCGAGGAACCTGTATGAAACAGCACCGGAATGCCTAATTTTTCTGCAACTGAATACACCGGGTACATGAAGTTATCATTGGGGTAGAAGTGGTTGTAAGTGGGATAGAGTTTGAGGCCCTTGAAGCCATGGTTGAGGCACAGATCTTCCAGCTTTTTGCCCATGTTGTCATGCAGAAAAGGATTGAAAGAACAGAAGGGGATCAGCCTCGGGTTGGCCCGGCAAAAAGCCTCCACTTTTTCATTGCTGGCGATACCGGTTGTCAAAGGAGCGTACTCAGCCAAAACCACCGTATAATCCACACCGTTTTCGTCCATCAATTCTATAAAACTCCGGGGGTCGCTATATTTCCGGCAATAGGCAGTGTAATCTTCCGGGCTCGGATAGGCACTGGCACCGAATTCGAAGGTGCTGGCGCTGAGGTTTTCGTAGGCAGCCAAGTGGACATGAAAATCAATCACCAACTCTTTCAATTCTCAACCATCCCCTGTCTGATGATTAATTGCTATACCTTATATTATTGCAGAGACGCCCTGATTTGAGAACAACCTGTTGGATTTGCGCCCCGACTGGATCGGAGCCGCCGGATACCGAGTATGGCGAAGCGGGCATTTGACCGTTATCCTGATGCTCGTAATCATGGAGATGAGGTTTGTTTTAGCATACACTTGTAATAGCAGCATAATTTGCCAACCCGGTAAGCTGGGGCCGGGTATATATTGCGTGCCGCTAAATGCCTATATGCATTAAGCCTAGGGAGGTAATGTTATGGACGCCAAAATCACCGAGCAGCTGTTAGCCAAAATGGACCAGGATATCAGGGTATTTGCAGATGTTACCGAAAGACCTGGCCCGGAAAGATGGTCCATCGATTTGAAGAACTACCATTTTACCGGGTTCATCGCCTGTGAAGACAATATGGATGACATCATTACCCCAACCATAAGGATAGCTATTTTTGTGGAGGATATCACCGGGATTTCCAGGGAGCGATTATTGGAGCTGTTTGCCCTCAATGGGGAGTTCCATGCCTGCACCCTGTCTGTCGAGAGCCTGGAAGAGCGGTGGAAACTGTTCATTAACCGGCGCATCCGGGTGGGAGATTACCACTACGGAGAACTGGAGGGATACCTGATGGTTATGCTGGAGTGGTTCAGTGTTTTTCAGGAGAGAATCGAAGCAATTCTGGGATGAAACAATAAGATAAAGATAACATTCACAATTATTGACGGCGATGCAGGGACAGCATATACTATGTGTAAGCTCCAAGGAATTCCTAAGACGGAAAACCAAAGCGAGCCGGAAACAGAAACAGAAAATCGACAACTAGATCAAGATACCAGTAAAGCAATTTACTAATCCAGA
>JAAZOA010000107.1 GCA_012798055.1 Syntrophomonadaceae bacterium
CAAACCGGCGTTTATACCACTCCGCCACTGCCTGCCGGTACTCCGCCAGACCAACCGAGCTGGGATACTGGTGGTTGGCAGGATCATTGATGCTTATTGCCATCCGGTCGACAATATGCTGGGGGGTCGGCAGATCAGGATCGCCTATGCCCAGACTGATAATATCGATTCCCTGGGCTTTGGCCTCGGCTACTTTCTGCTCGATGCGGGCGAACAGATAGGGGGGCAGACTCTGCATAGCTAGGTTCTCTCTCAATTTAAATACCTCCAATTATGTTTAGTATAGTCATTATCAGCCTAAGTCGATCTGCCCGTTGAATACATGCACAGCCGGGCCGGTCATATAAACGTGATTGTCAGCAGCCTTCCATTCGATCCATAAATCTCCTCCCAGCAAGTGCACCACGGCACTCCGGTCGGCAAGGTCGTTCTGCACTGCAGCCACCAAAGTCGCGCAGGCACCGGTCCCGCATGCTAGAGTCACCCCGGCCCCTCTTTCCCAAACCCTCATGGTGAGGTCAGCACGGGTGTTGACTTCGACAAATTCCACATTGGTCTTGGCGGGAAACATTTCATGGTTTTCCATGGCTGGCCCCCATTCTTCCACCGGCACAGCAGTAATGTCCGGTACAAATATCACACAATGGGGATTTCCCATGGATACGGCAGTGAACTCCACATCTCCGAAACGGGTAACGGTGCGCACTCCCACTGTTCCCCCATTTCCTGCCATAGGTATCCTGGCTCGCTGCAGGATGGGTTCCCCCATATCTACTGTCACCGAGGTCACTCTCCCCCCGGCGACCTTGACCCGGGGATATCTCGTTCCCGCCAGTGTGCGCACGGATAGGTCCGTTTTCCCAACCCAGCCCCGTTCAAAGGCATATTTCCCGACACAGCGGATCGCATTGCCGCACATCTCCGGCTCTGATCCGTCCGGATTGAAGATCCGCATAAACAGATCCGCATCCTGATCCTTGCCGATACAGACCAGTCCATCCGCACCAATCCCGAACCTGCGGTCACAAAGCTTCTCAGCCCACGGTTGCAGCACATCTGCTCCGTCCCAGGAATCGACTTGAGTTATGACGAAGTCGTTGCCGAGTCCTTGCATTTTTACAAAATCCATCATTTTGCCTCCAGCCCAAAAGAAATGCAGGCAATGGCACTATACCTGCTATTTTCATATTCTAGCACAATGAAATGACGAAGCAAAAAGCCTGGCGCAGGTATACAATATATATGCAACCCCGCCAGAACCATTATTCGCCCACCTGTTGGCTGAACTCTCCTGGTTGCCCCCCGTCCCGGTTTGATCCCTACTGAGACCGGATTTGGCGCCTGTTGGCTCCCTGTTCACAAGCTGGCGAAAGAACTCGCCACCAATTTTTGCGTATAGGGATCAACCGGATGTTTGAAAACCTGTTCAGCTGTACCTGTTTCCACAATGCTGCCCCTGTTCATGACCACGATGCGATCGGCCATGTAATTAACCACCCCGATGTCATGAGAAATAAAAATGTAGGCATTTTTATGCTGCTTCTGCAGGTCCTTCAGCAGGTTCAAGATTTGGGCCTGTACCGATACATCCAGTGCTGATACCGGTTCGTCACAGATTATGATCTTGGGGTTTACTACCAGCGCCCGCGCGATTGCCACCCGCTGGCACTGCCCACCGCTGAGTTCCCCGGGGTATTTGTCGGCCGTCCCTTCTTCCAGCCCCACCTGACTGATCATGGCCTCCACCCGCTGCTTTATTTCCCGTTTGTCACGGCAGATTCCCAGGGTGATCAGGGGTTCAGCGATTATTTCCCGTATCCTGAAGTGGGGGTTCATGGATCCCTTGGGGTCCTGAAAAATAAACTGAAGATTCTTACGGTAGCGTTTGTATTGCTCCTGGTCCATATGCTTGATGTCTACCCCGTCATAAAAAACCTGCCCCTGGGAGGGTTCCCTGAGACCCCCCAGGATTTCTCCCAGGGTCGATTTCCCGCTCCCCGACTCCCCCACAATCCCAACAGTCTCTCCTTCATAAATCGCAAAGGAAACCTGGTGCAGGGCTTTGAACATCTTCTTGGGCGTACCTATTACGGCCTTCCTTTCCACCACAAACTCTTTGCTCAAATTATGGCCGGAAAGGAGTGGTCTAGTTTGGGCCATGTCCGCCTCCTCTTTCATATGTCAAAATTGCAGCGGAAGGTATGAAAACCGTCCAGAGACTGTTCCTTGACCTCGGTTGCACAGATATCCTGCCGGTATGAACATCTCTCTTTGAACACGCATCCGCTCCTGGGTTTGCCTATTTCCAGCACATGCCCGGGGATCTCTTCCAGCCTTTCCCCCCGCTTGATATTCAAGGAGGGAATGACTTTGATCAACAACTTGGTATAGGGGTGTTTGGGCATGGCGAAAAGATCCCCTGCTGAAGCTTCTTCTATGATCTGGCCGCCGTACATAACCAGGATCCTCTGGCAGTAATATTTGATCAGCCCCAGATCGTGGGAAATCATCAATACAGAGGTCTGATGGGCTTCATTTACGGCTCTGAACAGATCAACCACCTGTTTCTGGATTGTGCTGTCCAGGGCGGTGGTAGGTTCATCGGCAATAATCAGCCGGGGTTTGTTCATCAGAGCCATGGCGATATTGACCCTTTGCCGCATGCCACCGCTCAATTGCCAGGGATATGAGTTGAGCAGCCTCTCCGTATCCTTTATGCCCACTGCACCCACCAATTTGCTGGCTCTGGCCAGTGCTTCCTCTATGCTGCTTTTGGAATACAAGACGTAGCCATCGGCTATCTGATCTTTTATCTTGATCATCGGGTGCAGGTAAAAACCAGTGTTTTGTGGCACATACCCTATCCTTCCCCCAACCAGCGACTTGATAGCCTTGGGATCAGCCTTGAGGTAGTCCACGCCCAGGACCTGAAATCTTTCCGCCTCCCAACTGAGATTTTCCGGCAGCAGATTGATTATGGTCTTAGCCGTCAGCGTTTTACCGCTGCCCGATTCCCCCTCTACCCCAAGCAGCTCCCCTTTTTCCATGTCCAGGGAAATATGGTTTACCAAAACGCGGCCGCTGCCGGTCTTGATGGTCAGGTTTTTGATATCCAAGAGTTTCTCATCACCCATGATAGCTAAGACCTCCTCCTGATCAGCAGGTCATTCAGACCGTCTCCCAGCAGATTGAATCCGAGAACCGACAAGGCAATGGCTACACCCGGTCCTACCGCCAGATAGGGATACTGGAGAAAATTCTGCCGGGCTTCGTTCAGCATCAGGCCCCAACTGGCATTGGGAGGTTGGATCCCCAGACCCAGGAAAGAAAGGGAGGTTTCAATCATGATGGCGGCCCCGATACAGGCGGTGAACTGGGTGATAAGTCGGGGCAGGAGCAGGGGCAGGTAGTGTTTGGCCAGGAGTCTCCGCCGGGAAATGCCATAGCTTTTGGCGGCTTTGATGAAGAGGAGATTTTCACTATCCAATATCAGCGAGTAAACCAGCCTGGCAAAAGGCGGTATCATGAAGACACCGATGGCGGCCACGGCACCCTCTTGACCCTTCCCCACCGCCGCTACCATCATCATGGCCAGCAAAATGCCGGGAAAAGCCATCAGACCGTCTATGGAACGCATGATTACCGCCGACAGGGGGCCTTTGGCGATGGCCGCGATAGCCCCCAGCAATGATCCGGCCAGAGATCCTAGGGCCACGGCCACGAAACAGACAAGGAGAACGCTCCTGGAACCATAGATAATCCGGCTTAAAATGTCCCGGCCAAAATTGTCGGTCCCCAATAAAAAGGCCGGGTTTTGACCTGGGCCGACGAAACGCAGTCCCAAATTCATTTCGTTGGGGTTGTGAGGCATATAGATGAACGACAGGAGGCAGAGCGCTGCCACCAGAACGGTCAGCCCTCCGCCCATGATGAGATGATATTTTTTCTTTATCCTAATCTTGCTTGCCACTGAATCACTCGCCTTGCATCTCAACTCTGATCCTGGGATTTATGAACATGACTGCTATATCTACCAGCAAAGCGATCGCTATTACCAGGGTAGTAATGAACATCACCAGCCCCAGCAGCAGGAATACATCCCTCTGTTCAACCGCCACCAAAATAAGCCGCCCGATTCCCGGTAGAGAGAAGACTGATTCTACCACCACGGTTCCGCCCACTAGCTTGGCAAATTGCAGGCCGATAACATTGCTGGGGGCTATCATGGCACTGCGCAGAGCATATTTGAAATAGATGGTGAAACTGGATAGTCCCTTAGCCCTGGCCATATCCATAAAGTCCTGGCTCAGGGCATCCAGCATGGAGGTTCTGACCGTGCGCAAGAGCATACCAATCTCACCGATGGCTAGGACCATGCTGGGCAGGGCGATGCTGTTAAGATAAGCTACGAAGCCCCTCTCCGGCGGCACATAACCGGCTATCGGGAACCATTGGAGTTCGAGTCCCAGGTACACAATGGACATCATGCCTATCCAGAAGGCGGGGACCGAAGAGCCGAGCTGCATCAAGCCGGTAGAAACATAGTCCACAGCGGTGTTTTTCCTGATAGCTGCCAATATGCCAAGGACTATCGAAATGACCGTAGCGATTATCATCGAGAACACCGCAATGGACATGGTGACCGGCAGTCGCTGCCTGATGAGTGTGCTCACGTCCTGCCCGAACAAGTAAGATTTGCCCAGATCGAAACTGACAAAGCCCTTCAGCCAGTCCCAGTATTGCAGATACCAGGGCCGGTCCAACCCCAAAGCTGACCGGAGGGCTGCCAGTTTCTCCGGGGTTGCATCCGAACCCAAAATGAGTTGGGCTGCATCACCGGGTATCCACATCAACACGGCAAAGGTGATTATTGAAACCAGGAGCAAGACTTCGACCGCATGGGAAATTCTTTTATAAAGATAGTTAAGCATTTCTTTTCACCTGGAGCGGTCTCATGTTCGGCGGTTATCTTTTAAAGGAGACGTTCTTGTATTCATAGATATCGATGGGGTAGATCCTGAAACCCTCCACATTCTGAGCCAGGCCGAATATTTTATGGGGGGTCTGTATATAGACCGCCGGCAATTTTTCGGCCAGGATCAGCTGTATCTGCTTGAATATCTCTTTACGCTTGGCGGGATCTGTTTCTTTGCCGGCCTGGTCCAACAGGGAGTCTACTTCACCAGTGATCATGCTGACGAAATCCTTGCTGTCGGAACGGTACCTTTTCAGGAAATAACGTGAATCCAGGCGCCCGGATAATGCCACCACCGTCATTTCATATTTTTTGCCATTGTAAACATCGCTCAACCACTGGCCCCATTCCATGATCTTGACATCAGCGGTGATTCCGACTTTGCTGAGTTGATCGGCGATTACCTGCCCGGTGTCCACATGGATCTGGTAGCTCTTGGGCAGGGCCAGTTCCAGTTTCAGCCCGCTGGCATAGCCGGCTTCCGCTAGCAACTTCTTGGCTCCTTCAGGATCGTAGTGCATAACACTGTTGGTGTCCACATAATCCGGGTAATTAACGGGCAGATGGGATCCCACCTTATTGCCGTAACCCCA
>JAAZOA010000108.1 GCA_012798055.1 Syntrophomonadaceae bacterium
ACCGCATGAAAACCGGCCGTGCGGTCCAGGTCAGCGCTCCCACCAGTCAGGTAATAACCTACACCGAACTGGCCAAGCGGATGCCCAACAGGATGGAAGTCAATGTGGATTCGGGGGCTTATCACGGCAGCCGCGGCTTCATGAGCAGCAGCGGTATCATGGAGGTCCACCTGGCCAACAACTATACCTATCTGCCCCTGCGCCTAATCGGTGAATCCCTGGGAGAAGAGATAGGCTGGGACCAGGCGGCTTTTCAGGCCTATGCCCTGCAGAACGGGCAGCGCATTTATATGACCAGCCTCTATTTCAATAACCGGGCTTTCATCAAGATCCGGGATTTCGAGCGCCTGGGATACACTGTGGCTTGGGATCCCGTAACCCGCACCGCCACGATCGGCAAGTAACGTTCATGGCAAAACAATAGGGTTCCTGCCACTGCTGGCAGGAACCCTTGAACTCAGGTTGGGCAGGTTATTGAGATGAAGCTGCTGGACTGGAGCAGGTCAGTCCTCCCGGGTAGATTCAGGCAAGCCTATATCCAAAAGGGCGAACAGCTTGTCCTTATCGTTCAGGGCAGGATTGTCGATCACCTTATCCAACAGGTAGTCCATGGCTTCGCCGATGGCTTTGCCGGAATTGAAATAGGGCATAAGGTCATAATAACTGATGACCAGGTCCTTGGTCGTGAGGGGTTCACGCCTTGACAGGACTTCCCAGCATTTGGTGCGAATCGACCTCACCCGATTGACATCCCTCCCGGTCAGGGGGGAAACCTCGATGTCCGACAGTTGCAGCTCGAAAAGATTACAAATGTTGTCAGTCCCGATACGCTGGATCAGCCTTTTGATACTCAATTCACTGGCATGGTCGTAATCATTCATATGTTCCTTGACCAGCGCACTGACGGCGCCAATGGTCTTGGAATCGAAGTTGAGCCGGCCTAGGGACTCTTTGGCGATATCCGCCCCGATACCGGCATGGCCGTAACAATGGCCCTCCCCGTCAGCATCTATCGTCAAACAACGAGGTTTGCCGATATCGTGCAGCAGCGCGGCCAGCCGCAGGGTGAGGTCGGGTTTGGTGTGGTCCAGCACCGCCAGGGTATGCTCGAAAACGTCTTTGTCGTGATAAGAACTGCGGGTATCGAAGCCGATGGTAGGGATAAGTTCTGGCAGCAGATGACTTAGCAGTCCCAGCTCATGCAGCCTGCGGATGCTGTGGGAAGGTTTGTCGGTCAAAAGCAGCTGGGTGAACTCGTTGGAGACTTTTTCCGAGTGATAAAAAACACATTCATCGGGCCAGGGGTAAGCCAAGATAGCCTTCAGTACCGAATTGTCCATGGTGAATCCGAGTTGAGCTTCGAAACGCACCGCGCGCAGCATCCGGACCGGATCGGCGGAAAAATTGACCTGAGGATCACCGACGCACCGGATCAGCTGCTGACTGATATCGGTCAAACCGCCGAAAGGATCGATCAACCCCTGCCGGTCGTTGTAAGCCAGGGCGTTGAGGGTGAAATCGTGCTGAGCCAGCTCCCCGGCTATATTTTCGGAGAAACGGTGTTCGCTGGCGCTGCGGAACGTGCTCACCCGGTAATTCTCACCCTGGTAGATGAGGTTCACGGTTCCGTAATCGCTGGCGGCCGGTATGGCAGCAAAGCCGTTTTGATCATCGAACAAGATTATTACTTCCGGGGGCAGAGCGGAAGTAGTGATGTCCCAATTGATAGGTCCGTGCCCTAAAATGGAGTCGCGGACACAAGCCCCGTAGATGAAGGCCTGGTAACCCTGACCCTGTAACGTATCCAGGATGAGTTTAACATTGGCGGGCATGTCTATTTTCATCTTCTGTATCCTCCTTGAATGCCATGCTCTGTATCTAGACTTCTATAATAATAGGTGATATCCTGCCTGCAGTCTTTAATTAGCCGGCAAATATTCTTATAATGATAATAGTTGTACTCAAACGGCAGGAATGGGGGCGACGTTCCGTCTTGCCGGGTTTGGCGCCTACTGATGGCCTGGACACCTGAAGGAGGTATATAGATGCATTGGGAGCAAGCTGGAGCAGTAAATACTGAAGCAACCATCAACTTGGCCCTGAACAGGGCTGGCGAGCTAGGTATCCGCAATCTTGTAGTTGCGACCTGCAGCGGGGACACGCTGAAAAAAGTCGCAGCCAAAGCCCCGGACCTGAATATAGTCGGGGTGAGTCACCATGTAGGCTTTGACCGTCCGGGGATCGATGAGCTTTCTCCCTCGACCAGGCAGGAGTTGGAAGCCATGGGGATCAAACTTTTGACTACCACTCATCTGCT
>JAAZOA010000109.1 GCA_012798055.1 Syntrophomonadaceae bacterium
AAAACTACGGTCCGGTTAAAGCTGTGGACAGCCTGGATTTCCAGGTATACCGGGCAGAATGCTTCGGCCTGTTGGGCCCCAATGGCGCCGGCAAGACCACCACTTTGAAAATTTTGTGTGGCAAGGCTGAACCCAGCCCGCATCCGGACACCCGGATCGACGTGTTCGGTTTCGATCCCACCCGGGATGAACTGGCTATCAAAGCCTTTTCCGGCATAGTGCCCCAGGAAGACGCCCTGGATACCGAACTGCATGTTACCGACAATCTGCTGATCTACGCCCGCTTTTATGGGCTCGACCTCAGGGCCGCCCGCGCCCGTATCGGAGAGCTCCTTGATTTCATGGAACTGCAGGAAAAAGCCCGGGTAAAGATCAAGGAACTCTCCGGCGGAATGCAGCGCCGCCTGACTATTGCCCGGGCTCTTTTGGGCAATCCCCGCCTCCTGATCCTGGATGAACCGACGACCGGCCTGGATCCACAGGTACGCCACCTCATCTGGAACAAACTGCGGGAGCTGCAGAAAATGGGGGTCACTATCCTCGTTACCACCCATTATATGGAGGAAGCCTTCCAGATCTGTGACCGCATCATCATCATGGACCAGGGCCGCAAGATCCTGGAAGGGCCGCCCCATCAACTGCTGGCTGCCAACCTGGAGGCCTTCGTAATGGAAGTCTACGGCCCCACCCGGGATCGGTTGCTGGCCTCACCATTACCGGAAACAGCAGGCATACGGCAGGAGGCTTCCCAGGATATACTGCTCCTGTACAGCCAGGAAGCGGAACGACTCTCCCGACTGGCCGAGGGACTTGAGAAGGGGGACTTCTACATCCGCCAGGTCAATTTGGAGGATCTATTCCTGAAGGTTACGGGGAGGGGCTTGAATGAACGGCAATGACCATTATCCAATCCCCTCCTGGTGGTGCCGGATAAAGGCGGTATGGTACAGGCATACCCGGGTCTATACCTCAAATTTCTGGAGCAGCGCCCTGCCTCCTTTCCTGGAGCCTTTGATATTCCTGGCCGGTCTGGGGATAGGCTTTGGCGCTTATATACAAACCATGGGGACGGTTGACTATCTGTTATTCCTGGCCAGTGGCATCATCGTTACCAGTTCCATGTACACAGCAGCATTCGAATGCACTTACGGCACTTTCATACGTTTGGAATTCGACAAAGTCTACGACGGCATGCTGGGGGCGCCCCTCTCTACCACTGACTTGATCCTGGGGGAAATCCTTTTCGCCGCCACTAAAGGCGCTTTTTTCGCCTTGGCGGTGCTGATCGTCACGCGGGGGCTGGGCATAATCACCACACCCCTGAGCATCCTGGCAGTGCTGGCAGGTTTGCTGGGGGGCTTGATGTTCGCTACCCTGTCTATGTGGATCACTTCCTGGGTCAAGAATATAAACCACTTCAATTTTTATTTCACCGGCCTGTTGTCGCCCATGTTTTTCTTTTCCGGGACCGTATTCCCGCTGGAGAATCTGCCCCTCTACCTGCAATGGGCAGCAGAAGCAGTCCCCCTCACCCACGTGGTACGGATAGCCCGTGCCTTCTGCATCCCAGAACAACTGGGCTGGCATCTGCTCGTGGACTTGGGTTACTGCCTGATTTTGACAACTATTACTGGCTACCTGGCATTGAAGGGCGTGAGGAAGCGCATGATCGACTGAAGGGTCAGGGTGTCTGAGCCGGTAAATCGGGGGTTTATCATCTATCCGTGGGCGTGCCGGTAATCGGACCGGGAATTATACTTGTTCATCAGCCGGACCAGCTGCTCTGAACTGACCGGTTCGCTGATAAGGAATCCCTGGATCTCATCGCAGTTTTTCTCCCGCAGGTGCTGGTACTGCTCCAGGGTATCTACTCCTTCGGCGATAACCTTGATCTTGAAGTTGTGGGCCATATTGATGATCGTTTCCACCAGGACCCAGTTATCTCCGTTGCTCTGGATATTCTTGACAAATCCCCGGTCGATCTTGAGGGTATCTACTGGCAATTGAGCCAGGTATGCCAGGCAGGAGTAACCTGTGCCAAAATCGTCCAAGGCCACAGAAATGCCGAGTTTCTTCAAGGCTAGCAGCTTGTGGATGACCGCTTTTTCATTATACATAGCCACACCTTCGGTTATCTCCAGCTCCAAATAGTTGGGATCCAGCCCGGTTTCCTGCAGGATGCGGCTGACGCTGTCCACCAGCCTCTCGTCATTGAATTGGACCGGTGAAATATTGACCGCGATTCTGGGCACGTCGAAGCCGTCCTCCAGCCATTCCCGCATCTGATGGCAGGCTTTGTAGAGTACCCACTCCCCTATAGCCATTATGAGTCCGTTTTCTTCCGCAATAGGTATAAGTTCACTAGGAGTCACCTCGCCCAGGGTCAGGTTAGTCCAGCGCAGCAGGGCCTCGATCCCAGTTATCTCCCCGGTCGAAACACTAATCTGGGGCTGGAAGAAAAGGTGCAGTTCCTCGTTCTGGATAGCAGCCCTTAATTCCTTGTCCAGCGCTCCCCGCCGCAAAAAGATCTGGTTCATGTCCGCGGTATAGATGACATATTTGTTGCGCCCCAGTTCCTTGGCTTTGTACATGGCGATATCCGCATACTTGATCAGATTATCGATGCTGTCACCGTGCCGGGGGTAGAGGGCAACCCCGATACTAGCGGCAACATGCACCTCGATATCATTGATGATGAAGGCGTCCTGGATGCCCTGCTGTACCGCCTCTATCAAACGCTTGGCTTCGTCGATGGAGGTTATCTCGTTGAGGAGAACTGTAAACTCATCCCCGCCCTGGCGGGAAACGACATCGTTCTCCCTTATGCAGCCCGCTATCTTGACTCCGATGTCCCGGAGCAGCATGTCGCCGAATGAATGGCCCATGGTATCATTGATGAGTTTGAAACTGTCCAGGTCTATAAAGAGTACAGCCAGCATATGATTTTTGAACCTGGCCTGGTTGATGGCCTGGGCCAGCTTGTTTAAAAACAACCGCCGGTTGGGCAGATTGGTCAGGGCATCATAATAGGCCATATGCTGTATATCATCCAGCACGCTTTGCAGTTGGGCGTTCTTCTCCGCCAATTCTTCCGCCCGGCGGGCAGCTTGCCTCTCCAGGAGCCCGGTTTGGTCGCTGACGCTGATCAGGAGAGCCCGGTGACGGTGGATGGAGTATACCTGGGTCGCCACTATCATGATCAGCAGGCCGATTCCTACCAGGACCAGCACATCCACCTTGTCCAGCCGGTTCCATACCATGATGAATAAAAGGGCCAGGAACGCGAAAGGCAGCAAGACGCGCAGGTATTCCGAACTGCCCATGGCCATCCCTTCACCCGCCCGTTTATCCTCGGCAATCCAGTCTGCCGTGTTGAAGTAGCGCATGGCGGCCGGGACTAAAAGCAGGAAGGACAGGGTCCAGAGCGGTTCGTTGAGGAATCCGCTATAGTTGGGGTTATTGACGATTACGTAGAGGTATACCGAACCGCCGCTGAGGAGAACCGCCAGGTGTATAAGCAACCAGTTCGATACCGGTTTCGGCAAGACGGGGCGAGGTGAATAGATCAAGCCCAGGGCGGCCAGGAGTATACCCAGGTTGAGCAGGGGCATCAACAGGAAAGTG
>JAAZOA010000110.1 GCA_012798055.1 Syntrophomonadaceae bacterium
GTATATATGCCGCTTCGCTGCGCCCTGACCGGACAGACCCACGGACCTGAACTACCTAATCTCATGCTGATCTGGGGGCGGGAGGAGACCTTGCGGAGACTGGACCAGGCTATAAAAAACCTGCAGTCAGGCAAAAAGTGCGAACTGGATTGAATTATTTCCGTAGGCTCGGATAGCTTGCGCCGCAGGTACTTATCCTGGAGGAAAGGCCAGGCTTGTGATAAAATAATCAGCAAAAACAATATTTCTTGACGGTCAAAGCGGGCTGGTTGAAAACCCAGGCTGCGGAGCTAAGGGGCCTAAGTCGGATAGATAAGGCCCCGGTGCTATGAGAATCGACTTACTGGGGAGGGTAGTCTTTACAAGGGCTACCCGATTGTTATTTAACGGACATGAACAATACGGCTCGGCTAATTATACTGGGTGCGGCACGGGTCGGGAAGAGGTGAACATCATGCAGTTCTGGTTGTCTATTGCGGTATTTTTGGCCGTCTATGCATTTATTATAAGTGACAAAATACACCGCACAATAATCGCCATGCTAGGCGGGGGCCTCATAATAGCCCTGGGGGTCATAGAACAGGAAGCAGCTTTCGAGCATATAGATTTCAACACCATCGGGTTGCTGATCGGAATGATGATCATTGTGGGGATAAGCAGGCAGAGCGGTCTTTTCGAGTACCTGGCCATCAGGTCCTCCAAGCTGGCAGGGGGAAGACCGCTGGCTATCCTGGCTACACTGGGATTGGTGACTGCAGTGGCGTCAGCCCTGCTGGATAATGTGACTACAGTCGTGCTGGTAGTGCCCATAACTTTCGCTATCACTGACCGACTGGAGATTTCCCCCTACCCGTTTCTGTACACTGAGATCCTGTGTTCCAATATCGGCGGGACAGCTACCCTGATTGGAGATCCGCCCAATATAATGATCGGCAGTGCCACAGGCCTGGGCTTTATTGATTTCCTGGCCAATCTGGCTCTGCCGGTTTTGGTGATTTTACTGGTGACCCTGGCCATATTGTTGTTTTATTATCGTGCCGACCTGGAGACCAAGGAGGAGCGGAGACTGGACCTCATGGGCTTGGACGAGAGAAAATATATCAAGGACTGGAAGCTTCTCTATCAATCCCTGCTGGGACTGGGATTAACCATGGCCGGGTTTATGCTTCACCAAGCCCTGCACCTTGAATCTGCCACTGTGGCCCTGTTGGGGGCTGCCGTTTTGATGCTGATCACCCGGGAAAGTCCAGAAGAGATCTTTTTAAACATCGAGTGGCCTACGGTCTTCTTTTTCGCGGGTCTGTTTGTACTGGTGGGGGGCCTGGTTGAAACCGGGGTCATTGAACTGATGGCTGTCCAGGCCCTGGGGCTGACCGGAGCCAATCCAGCGCAAACGGGCTTGCTGGTCTTGTGGCTGTCAGCGATCGCCTCGGCTTTTGTGGACAACATCCCGTTTGTGGCGACTATGATCCCCCTGCTGCAAACCATGGGGCAGATGTCTGGCATGCCTATGGAGCCGACCTGGTGGGCCCTGGCTCTTGGTGCTTGCCTGGGGGGAAACGGAACTCTGATAGGAGCATCGGCCAATGTCATCGTAGCCGGCATTGCCTCCAAATATGGAAGTCCCGTCAGTTTCGGGTCGTTTTTTCGAGTCGGCTTTCCCTTAATGCTGTTGTCGATAGTCCTGGCAACGGCTTATATGTTCCTGTTTTTCTGGCGTTAAGTCCTGGTCCGGTGGTTTGTTAGCGGGCAGTCCGATCGTCAATAATTTAATACAGACCCCGGACCAGCGCCAATCGGATGGCCGGCTGGGGTCCGGCATTACCTGCTGTCGATAGGCTGTACTAATAGTGGGAGCCGCCGGCAGTTGGAGCTTAACCTTGGGGCAGGTTGCAGCCTCAACTTGCATAAAGGCTGGGGAGGACAGAGAAAGGAGTGGCAGATATAGACATCCCGTTGTTTAAAGATATTCTGATCATCTTCGCCCTGGCTATAGCAGTAATTTACCTGTGCCACAGGCTTAATATACCCAGTGTGGTCGGACTGCTCCTCACCGGTGTCCTGGCGGGACCTAATGGACTAGGTTTAGTCAAGGGTGTACATAATGTGGAGACAATGGCTGAACTGGGTGTTATCCTCCTTCTGTTCACCATCGGTATCGAGTTCTCCATCGGCAAATTACTGCAGATGAAAAAGA
>JAAZOA010000111.1 GCA_012798055.1 Syntrophomonadaceae bacterium
AATTTCCTGGCCATGGCAGGCATTGTCCTCCTGCTGTTGGATCCCCACAACCTGTTCAGTCTGAGTTTCCAGTTGACCCTTCTGGCCACCTGGGGCTTGGTTTACTTGTTCCCTATATTAAGGATGTGCCCCCAACCTAACAGCCTTTGCAAGGATCTGCTCCTGCTGCCTCTAGCGGCTGAATTGGCGGTTTTGCCGCTGGTAGCTTATCACTTTAACCTCTTCTCATCGGTTTCCATAATCACCAACATTTTCATCACCTATCTGGCCGGCGGAGCTGTAATACTAGGATTTTGCGCTTTCCTTCTGGCTCCCCTGCTACCTTCACTGGCCGTTTTGGCCTTTTTTCCTGCTGGGATGTGCATAGAGGCGATCCTGTTCACAGTCGGGAAGCTGCAGATGCTTCCAGGAGCTTACTGGTGGGTTGCCAGCCCCGCGATAGCTTTGATAATCATTTACTATGGAGCACTGGGCCTGCTATGCCTGGGCCTGAAAACCCAATGCCGCCGCCAAACCCTGCTGGGGATTATTCTTCTCATTGTCTTCATAGGCAGACTCCTGCTGCCCGCCGGTTTTTTCGAACGGGGATACCTGGAATTGGCATTTATCGATGTAGGTCAGGGTGACTCCATCTTGATCAAAAGCCCCGGAGGCCGTTTCTTGCTGGTTGATGGCGGGGGCAGTCACTTATTTGATGTGGGGACGAAAACTGTTTTACCATATCTCCATTACCGGGGGATAAGGCACCTGGATATGATCATCAATACTCACCCGGACATCGACCATTTGCAGGGCCTGGAAAGCGTAGCCCGGGAGATGGACTTCGATTACCTTGGCATACCGGTCAGTTTACAGAATCGCCCCGAATACCAACCCTTAAAGGAGGCGGCGGCCAGGACCGGAGCCAGACTGGTCCCTTTGAGCGGTGGTCAGAGGCTCCTTTGGGAGGAAGGACTGGATATCAGGATTTTACATCCGGAGCCAGGAACCAATAAGGGTGCGGACATAAACGGACAGTCTGTGGTGCTGGAACTGCGCTTCCAAAATTTTTCGGTACTGCTCTGCGGAGACGTCCCTACCCAGGCTTTGAGCCAGTTCATGGATGAAGCCGAATCGCCCGCAACTCTGGTGAAAATCCCTCACCACGGCAGCAAGGGTTCCTGGTCAAAAGAATTCTATGAGCATATCAAACCCAGCTTGGCAGTGATTTCCGCAGGGGAGGACAACCCGTTCGGACACCCGGCAGCATTGGTCGTCGAAGGCTTGGAGCAGGCGGGGACCAAAATCATGAGGACGGACCATGACGGGGCAGTAATAGTGAAAAGTGACGGCCGGAATTGGACCGTCACCACTACCAGGGGGAGTGATTGATCTTTGTAGTTGCCAGGGCTAGACTGATCCGGTCAGGCTCAAGGCTTTTCCGACAAAATATCCCGCGCAGCTACGACCCCGGAAACACTGGCCTGGATCAGGCCGCGAGTAACACCGGCTCCATCGCCCACGGTCCAGAGGCCGAGCAAGGAAGTCCGCAGGGTCTTGGTTAACTGGGGCCGGGCCGAATAAAACTTGGCTTCAACACCATACAATAGTGTGCTGTCAGAGGCTACGCCGCTGAACTCGCGATCCAAGGCTTCCAGGCATTCCATGATGCCTATCATGTAGCGATGGGGGAGCACCAGGGACAAGTCGCCGGGAACCGCTGCTGCCAGGGTAGGGGTCACCACACTCTTGGCTAGACGTTCCGGGGTCGTCCTGTGGCCGCGCCGCAAATCCCCGTAGCGTTGGATCATTATACCGCCGCTCAGCATATTGGCCAGGCTTGAAATATAGCGGCCATAGAGAATGGGCTGGTCAAAGGGCTCAGTAAACTGCTGGCTCAGCAGGAGGGCGAAGTTGGTATTGTTGCTGCGACTGTTGGCGTAGGAATGACCGTTGACCGTAATAATACCATTGGTGTTTTCCATTACCACGTGACCATTGGGATTCACGCAAAAGGTCCTGACAATGTCATCGAAATGGCTGGTATTGAAGATTATTTTGGGTTCATAGATTTTCGCGGTGATCTCTTCCATGGTGACTGCCGGAACCTCGATCCTGAGGCCCAGGTCGACTTGGTTGTTGCGCAGCGGCAGGTTGAGCCGGGCCGCTTGTTCAGTGAACCATTGGGCACCCTCCCGGCCCGGAGCGCAGATAATGCGAGGGGCGTAATAGGTACCCTTGCTGGTCTTGACTCCCTTCACCTGGTTGTTTTCCACCAGGATATCCTGGACCGCTTCGTTGGTTTTGATGGTGGTATTGCGGCCGATTTTGGCTCGCAGGTTAGTCAACACCCGTAGGTTATTGTCAGTGCCCATATGGCGTATTTGCGCTGGAAGCAGTTTAAGGCCGGACCTGATAAGCCGGCTGCTCAAGTTGAAGAAATCCTCTTCATCAGTGCCGAAGAGCTGGTCCGGGGCGCCATTTTCCACCCAAATATGGTCAACATAAGCAATCAAATCCCGTAATTCATCTGTGCCCAGGTACTCGTTCAACCAACCGCCAAAATGGGTAGTTAGGGTCAATTTGCCGTCGGAAAAAGCACCGGCTCCACCCCAGCCCGACATGATCGAACAGACCTTGCAGTTAAGGCATTTCTCGCTGCCGATGCCTGCCGGACATTTGCGCTTTTCTACTTCCCGTCCCTTTTCCAGGAGCAGGACTTTATGGGATTTGACCAGGCCCAGTTCCCGGGCAGCAAAAATACCGGCCGGGCCAGCCCCTATGATGATTACGTCAAAAGTGTTCTTAGCATTCATACCCATGCCTCCCATCAGCCAGCAGATTTGAACCGGACCGGAACCATCCAGAGTTTGGGATACCTTTTTTAATCAATGATAACATATTGCCTATTTAATGTCGGCTTGGCACCGGGGTATGGGATATAATAATAATCACAGCCAGTTGAGGTTGGGAAAGGATTTTTCTGCCATGCCGAATGAGACATTTTTTATCTGGGGAGCCGAAGGATATTTGATCGCAACAGCGATAAGTTCCATTATCTCAGATTTGGCATCAAAAGGAGATGGGGACCCGGAAGTGATCACGGTGGAAGCTGACGAGATGAGCTCTCTGGAATTGGGGCAGACCCTTGAGTTCAGCCCCCTCTTCGTTTCAAGCCGGGTAGTCGTTGTAAAAAATCCGGCTTGGCTGGGGAAAGGGAGCCGCCAAAGCCGCAAGATCAACGAGAGTCTAAAGGTGTTGGAGGATTATTTCGGGCGGGAGCATCCCGGGCAGGTACTCATCCTGACTGCCCCTGACAACAATACTTCTAATCCGATCATCAAACTGCTGCACAAAAAGGCGCAAGTGATCAATCCGCGGCCCCTGTCTTTGCCGGAGCTCGAAATATGGTGCAAGGGAGAACTGCAGCGGCGTGGCCTGAATATGGAACCGGCGGCTGTGCAACGCATGGTGAACAGCGGACAGGATATGTACTATTTGCTGAACTTGATGGACAAACTTGCCCTGTTGGCAGGCAGCAAAACCGTGACGGTCCAGGCAGTGGAAGAACAGCTGGATCTGAGGCAGGAAATAAAGGTGTTCAAGTTGACAGATGCTCTTCTCGCCCGCAATTTGAGGGGAGCTTTAACTGCCTTCTACCAGTTGCAGGAACAAGGCGAACACCACCTGCTGCTCCTGCACATGATAACTCGGCAATACTTTGTCTTGGGGCAGGTCATATCCTGTCAGTCGGCGGGGATGAACCGCAGCATGATAGCCAGCGAGACCGGGCAGAAGGATTTCATGATCAAAAAGATGGTGGAAAAAGCACCTGGCTTTGACCCGGCAAAAATCCGGTCAGGTTTCGAAAAACTACTGGCTGCCGATGTGAGTTTCAAAAGTGAGAGCAAGGACCCGCAGATAATTATGGAGGCATTGCTGGTTGAGATGTGCAGTTAATAATAAAACCTGTCCGCTTAGGACAGGCTCATTATTACTGGGCCAGACTGTTGAATTTCTTGGCTAGTCGGGACTTTTTACGGGCTGCATTATTCTTGTGCAGTATACCCTTGGATACGCTTTTATCGATCATGGAGGTTACCTGCAACAATTTCTCCTTGGTTGCCTCCAGATTATCTGCGGTTAATAAAGCTTCGTAGTTCTTGATGCTGGTTTTCAGGCTGCTCTTGTGAGTCTTGTTTCTCATCCTGGCTTTTTCAGCATTCCGTGCTCTTTTGGCAGGAGTTTTACTCTTTGCCACACTTTCACCTCCTTGGGTATTTAAAGCTAACAGAGATACTATATCACCCGGCATAATAAATTGCAAGGCTAAAAGCGGGTTTTTTTAGGCGGGAGGCAATCCTGGATTCAGCCAAATTATGATCGATTATCATTTCCCGGACGTTCATCACTACTTGGAGCACCAGTGTTTGCTTCCTGGTTGGGACGCCGCATATTGTAGAAAGCCACGCCGGTAAAAAATGCACAAGCCCCGGCTAATTTCAGTATACTTTGTACTCCAGGATTACTGCCCATAAACAGCAGACCGCCATAAAAGCTGGCTGTCCCTGCCAGCAGCAGGATCCGGATAAGTCTATAGTCTTTAACTGACGGGGGTATGGTCTTCAAAAAATAGGCTAGCAAGGCTGCTGGAAGCAGCAGCATTAAGATTGTTTCCAAC
>JAAZOA010000112.1 GCA_012798055.1 Syntrophomonadaceae bacterium
AGGAATCAAGGTCAAAAAGATTGGGCTGGAAGTGGGTTAGACACTTGGGCTCAGAATCTTTGGTCAGGGACAAATCACGCTCGGGGAGGATTTTGAAATCACTTGATCCGGCAACAGGCAAGGTCTGGAAGTCGATTGGGTTTACAAGCTGGCCGGAAATAAGTTATAATCTTAAATGCCTCTTGCAGAAATCATGATCTAGGTCGGAAATGGTTCTGACCGTTTGGGTTTAGTTAATACGCCAGATTCAAAATATTGATAAATATTTGCATTACATATTAGGAAGGAGTAGGAGGTTTGAAGAAACATATTTTGACCGTGGTCAAGCCTGGGCTTAAGCGGGATAAAGAGTTGATCAACTGCCGGGAGTGTGCGACTTCCTGTCAGTCAGCCTGCAAGACATCCTGTACGGTTGGCAATCAGGTATGTAAAAACCAATAAGGACTATGGAAAGGGGCGAGAGGGCCTCTTTTTTAGTCTGCGGATACATCGCCTGATTTGACGACCTGGAGGAGAGGAAAGACTGCTTGTTAGCCACTGGATATGATTTTAACGCGGGAATACACCTGTTTCGATACCATGAGCTTAATATTCTTTTGGATGTTAACAGCGGGGCACTGCATGTCCTGGATGAACTGGGATACCGTTTGACGGAAGAACTCAGGACCTGGGACGGTGATCTGGAACAGGCTATCTCATCTCTGGGGGAGGAATTCGATCAGCAGGAACTGCGCCAGGCTGTTGCTGAGTTTAGAGCCGCCCAACAGGAAGGTGCTCTCTTTACCCGGGAGGATGAGTTGGACCTGGACCTGCTGGGATTTCCGATTAAAGCCTTGTGTTTGAACGTAGCCCACGCCTGCAATATGAGGTGCCGCTATTGTTTTGCCAGCCAGGGGGATTTCGGCCTCAAACCGTCGCTTATGTCACTGGCGACTGGCCAGAGGGCTCTGGAATTCCTTATTGGGGCCAGCGGACCTGCCAAGACCCTGGAAGTTGATTTTTTTGGCGGGGAACCCCTCTTGAATGCCGAGATGATCCGAGAACTGGTAGTCTACGGTCGCCAAAGGGAAGCTCAGACGGGCAAAAGATTCAATTTTACCCTGACCACCAATGGTTTGCTCCTGGACCACGACATGATGGACTTCATCATAGCCCATGATATAAGTGTGATCATGAGTTTGGATGGACGGCCCGGGACCAATGACCGTCATCGTATCTTGACCAGCGGTCAGGGGAGTTATGAGCAAATTGTCCCCAAAATCAGACAGATGGTTGAGAAAAAGCCCATGAGTTATTACATCAGGGGTACGTTTACCCGGCTCAATCCTGATTTTTCCAGGGATTTGCAGCATATTATCGAGCTGGGCTTTGACGCGGTCTCTCTGGAACCAGCGGTGGGACCGGATAATGGTTTAAGTATACGAGAGGCCGACTTGCCTGGAGTTTTAGCCGAATACGAAAGGGTCACTGACCTGCTGTGGGATTACCAGCGGAGCCGACAACCGGTCCACTTCTTCCACTATAATCTCGACTTGCAGAAAGGCCCGTGTCTGGCTAAGCGACAAAGCGGTTGCGGAGCTGGAGTGGAGTACCTGGTAGTGACCCCCGAGGGTGATATCTATCCCTGTCATCAATTCGTTGGCGAAAAAGATTTTCACATGGGCAACATTGCAGACGGAGTGGTCGACCTGGAGATCAAGGAGCTGTTCCTGCGCAATCGTCTTACAGATAAGGCAGAATGCCTTGCCTGCTGGGCGCGGAATTTTTGCGGTGGCGGATGTCATGCCAATGCTTTCCATGCCAATGGTGATTTGAACCGCCCAGACCGGGTCAGTTGCGAGATGCACCGCAAGAGGATCGAGGGTGCCCTCTACCTGGAAGTGCAAAAAAGGCTGGCTGGTAATATGTGGGAAGCCGAAAAGCAGGAATTTTAAGCAGCGATGGTGAATTAAAAAAATTCGAACCAAAAAAGTAACTAGGAGAGTATTATGCAGGAAGTGTTAAAAAACAAACGGACCATTGGAAACCTGCTTCTGGCAGTTTTCATGGTGACTATTATCTGGTTGTACGGGATCAATACCCCTGCCTATGCGGTAATAGTGGACGGGAACCGGGAATTTATTGTCGAGA
Source organism: Syntrophomonadaceae bacterium (assembly GCA_012798055.1). Taxonomy (GTDB): domain Bacteria; phylum Bacillota; class Syntrophomonadia; order Syntrophomonadales; family Syntrophomonadaceae; genus PHAA01. Next base: position 2,131 of record JAAZOA010000112.1, read on the forward strand.
ATTCAGCCGATGTATCTGCGGCCCTGAACCAGATGCATGACGAGGAATATGGCAAACGCGTCGAATTGAAACGTATCTTTGTAAAAAGGGCCCAGTTAGTTGAGCCGCAAAATGTACCCCAGGAATTGAGATTAGCCTTCGAACCCAAGGTCATAGCCGCTACCATTATGGTCAACGGCGCACCTGCAGTATATCTGCCGGACCGTTCCGTGGCTGAAGCCATGCTGGAACAGCTCAAGACCAACAACTCAGTCCTGGCAGCCGGAGAATCACTGATATCCCTGGGCTTTGAAGAGGATGTGCAGATAATCGAAGGAAAAGTGCCGGCCGCTAAAGTAATGAGCTGGAGCGATGCCTGGAATGTGATAACCCTGGGGACCAGCGCTCCCCATATATATAAAGTTGAACCAGGAGACTCCCTGTGGAGTATCGCCCGTAAAAATGACATGTATGTTTCAGATATCGTTAAGAGCAACCAGATCCAGGAAGACAGCGTCCTGGCCCTGGGACAGACGCTTTATCTCAACAAACCCGCGCCCCTGGTGAATGTGATTGCCCAAGTCGAGGGACAGGGCAAAGAAGTGATTCCTTACGAAACGATTACCAATACCGATAACTCTATCAATGGGGTCAAGGTCAAGACCGAGGGCCAAAACGGTGAAAGGTATGTGGCCTATACAGCTGTCAAACGCAACGGTGAAATGGAGAGCAGGGAGATCAAGCAAGAGGAACTGATCAAGGCCCCCGTTAACAAAGTGGTGATTAAAGGCGGACGGGCTTCCTATCAGGTGGCATCCCGGGGCGGGGTGAGTTCCGGCAGTCTGATATGGCCAGTCACAGGTTACATATCTCAATCATATGGCAAAGGACACACTGGTTTAGATATAGCTGGCTCCAGCGGCAGCACCATAGTGGCAGCTGATGGCGGCACCATAACATATGCTGGCTGGGAAGGCGGATATGGGCGTTTCGTGATTATCGATCATGGCAACGGGCTGCAAACCAGGTATGCTCACTGTTCAAGCATCCTGGTCAAGGTGGGGCAGAAAGTGGATCAGGGTCAGGCTATTGCCACCCGCGGCTCAACCGGACGCAGCACCGGCCCGCATCTCCATTTTGAAGTCCTGCAGAACGGTTCTTTCCGGAGTCCTTTAAGCTACCTGCGCTAACATGACCGACTGAACCCTGGCCGACATAAGGTCAGGGTTCTTATTTATGCCTAAAGGGAGGAGTTAGTATATGTACGATGTGATCATTCTCGGGGCTGGTCCGGCAGGCTTGACTGCCGCAATATACACTAGCCGGGCCTGGTTAAGGACGCTCATCCTGGAATCCGGCATGATAGGTGGAAATGCGGCCATCGCCGATAAGATCGATAATTACCCGGGATTTCCAATGGGGATAATGGGCGAAGAGCTCATGGAACTGTTCCGCCAACAAGCAGAACGCTTCGGGGCTGAGATCCGCAATGAGGAAGTCACCCATATTGAAGACACACCGGAAGGGAAAATCGTGACCACCAGCGAAGGCGAGTATAGGGCCCGTGCGCTGATCATCGCCACAGGGGCCAGGCGCCGGGAGCTGGGGGTAGCAGGGGAACAGGAATATATGGGGCGGGGAGTATCATATTGTGCGACCTGTGACGGGGCATTTTTCCGGGGTGCACCGGTGGCAGTAGTAGGAGGGGGCGAATCTGCGCTGAAGGAAGCCCTTTACCTGGCGGAAATTGCCTCGAAAGTCTATCTCATCCACCGGCGTGAAGGATTTCGGGCCAGCCGGGATACGGTGGAGAAGTTGATGAAACACCCTAAAATAGAGAAAAAACTCAACCGGGTGGTCACCAGGGTTGAAGGTGACTCACTTATGAACCGGCTGATCCTGCAGGACGTGCAAAAGGGGTCGGAGGAAGTTTTGGAGGTGGAGGGGCTTTTTGTCAGCATAGGTCTGGTGGCAGGAGCCGAATTCACCGGGGGTTTGCTGGAGATGCAGGACGGTTACATAGTAACTGATCAGGATATGCAAACCTCAGTGCCGGGAATTTTCGCTGCTGGGGACATCAGAGCCAAGCATATGCGCCAAATAGCCACTGCGGTGGGAGACGGAGCGCAGGCGGGCATGGCGGTCAGCGAATATCTTGTGGATTAGGAAGCAATGAAATAAATACTTGGCTTAAAGCCCGCCAGGCGGGTTATAATCAAGGGGATAACCCAACCAGTATTAATGCCGCTTGGCGGAAGCATCAATATATTTATATTTAGACGAGGTGTAAACTTTGCAGGACACAATGGTGATCGAGGGAGGGCGCGCCCTATACGGCCGGGTGAAGATCAGCGGGGCCAAAAATGCGGGCCTGGTTTTAATAGCGGCGAGCATAATGGCCGATGGAGAGACAGTCCTGGACAATGTTCCCCGTATCTGCGATACAGAAGTAATGGTCGAGATTCTAAATCAAATGGGTGCGGAGGCGCACTGGAACGAGGATGGCAGTCTGTCCATCAATCCCCCGGCAGCTGAACTGAACTGCCAGACCCCGTATGAGCTATCCAAGAAATTGCGGGCCTCCAATCTGTTCCTGGGGGCTCTGTTGGCGCGTCAGGGCGAAGCGGAGATATCGTTACCGGGCGGTTGCGACATAGGTTCCCGTCCGATGGACATTCATATCAAAG
>JAAZOA010000113.1 GCA_012798055.1 Syntrophomonadaceae bacterium
CACAGCCCGGTCCAATACCGTAAGGGTCCGCAAACCCAGGATGTCCATCTTGAGAAGTCCGATGTCCTCCACCGTTTCTTTGGCAAACTGGGTTATGACATGCCCATCAGCGGTCTTTTGCAGTGGCAGCAGGGTGCTGAGTTTTTCGCGCCCGATGACCACCCCTGCCGCATGGATAGATGCATGCCGGGGCATACCCTCAATTGCCCTGGCAATATCGATGATTCGCCGCGTATCATAATCGTTCTGATAGGCCAGGGCCAGGTCAGCCGATATTTCCAGCGCCCTTTCGATGGTAACTCCCAGCTCGGCGGGGACCATTTTCGCAATGCGGTCTACATCCCCATAGGGTATATCGAGAGCCCGGCCTACATCGCGAATAGCGGCACGGGCCGCCATGGTTCCGAAGGTAATAATCTGCGCCACCCTGTCCGAGCCGTATTTTTCCACAATGTAGTCTATGACGCGGTCCCGCTTTTCGAAACAAAAGTCTATGTCAATATCAGGCATGCTTACACGCTCAGGATTCAAGAACCTCTCAAACAGCAAGTCGTATTTGATCGGATCAATGGTGGTTATACCCAGCACATATGATACCAGGCTTCCAGCAGCTGATCCCCTGCCAGGACCTACCGCAACTCCATGGCTTTTGGACCACCCCACCAGGTCCTGGACAATGAGGAAGTACTCGGCAAATCCCATTTCATTTATGATTCTCAATTCATGGTCCAAACGGCTCACTATGGCAGGATGGGCCTGAGGAAATCTGCTGGCGAACCTCTCCCAGGTCAGGTCACTGAGGTAGCTTTCCGGGCTGTAGCCTGTCGGGATGGAGAAATAGGGAAGGTGGAACTCTCCAAAGGTGAATTCCAAATCGCAGGCAGCAGCGATGACCAGGCTGTTGTCTACCGCTTCGGGACGCGCAGCGAACAGATCGCGCATCTCTTCTTCGCTTTTGAGGTAAAACTCACTGCCGGTAAACCTCATCCGTTCGGAATCATTGACCACCTTGCCCGTCTGAATGCAGAGGAGCACATCATGTACTGCCGCATCGTCTTTGCGGCTATAATGGGCGTCGTTGCTGGCTACCAAAGGTATCCCGGTTGCATCGCTCAAATTGAACATGGCCTGGCAGACCCTCTTCTCGATGTCCAAACCATGATCCTGAACCTCTAGATAGAAATTGCCGGGGCCAAAGATCTGTTCATATTCCCGGGCCAGCCTGGAGGCCTCGGTCATGTTTCCGGTAAGGATCAACTGCGGTATCTCACCAGCAACACAACCGCTCAGGGCTATGAGCCCTTCATGATACTGCTCCAACAATTCCTGGTCGATTCGGGGTTTATAATAAAACCCCTCCAAAAAGGACCTGCTGACCAATTCCACCAGGTTCCGATATCCGGTCATGTTTTTACACAGCAGGGTTAGATGGTAACTGTTGTCATCCAGGCGGTTTTCCTTATCGAAGCGGGAACGCTGGGCTACATATACTTCGCAGCCGATAATTGGCTTGATCCCGTGTTTCTTGGCTTCCCGGTAAAAGTCCATCACCCCGTAAAGAACCCCGTGATCGGTTACGGCTATAGCCGGCATACCCATCTCGACAGCCCGACTGACCAGGTCTTTGATCCGGCAAGCTCCGTCCAACAGGCTGTATTCAGAATGATTGTGCAAATGGACAAATCCTTGCGCCATCAAACTGCACCTGAACCCTGGTCAGTGACGCGACAAGCTGTACCGCCCGTAATCAGCATCAGTTCCTGGAAGGATATAGGTAACGCAGTGTTGGCCGTGCCCGCAGCCGCATACACCCGCTCGTAGCGCAGCAGGCTTTCATCCAGGTAAATGGGGACTTCCCGCTTGAGCGCAAAGGGACATACCCCTCCAATGTTAAAGCCGGTTATCTCCAATACTTCCTCGGGATTAGCCATCCGGACCTTGCTGCCAACGACGGCTTTGATAGCCTTACTGTCCAAGCGGACATCACCCGCCGAAACTACCATGATATATTCATCACCTTTGGTTTTGAGCAATATGGATTTTGCGATTTGCCCGACCTCCAAGCCCAGGGCCCGGGCAGCCAGAGGTGCGGTGCTGGTGTTTTCTTCCAGGACAATTATGTCTAGTTCTGGGTTTCGTGCTCGCAGGTATTCCCTGACCCTCTCGATCGCTTGCATCTTGTTAGTTTCATCCTCTTTCATGATCAGCAATTGCGTTCGCCCTTGCGACCGCTGCCTTACTGTACTCAAATCAGGTCATAACAGGTTTGCGCAGAAATTGTTTGAAAAGTGCCATGCCCATTGCAAATCCACCTACATGGGCCCAGAATGCCACATCCTGTTGGGAGCCTACCGCCAGCAATCCAGCCGCACCGGCATAAAGCTGGCTAAGCGCCCAGAAGCCCAGGAAAATCCAGGCTGGCAAATTCAGAAGAAAAATGGGGAAAACATAAGTAAGAACCCGGGCCTTCCTGAACATCAAAAAATAGGCTCCCATTACGCCGGCCACGGCACCTGAAGCCCCAATTATGGGAATCTGGGAATTTATGTTGAAGATATAGTGGGCAACGCCGGCCAGAATACCGCAGAGCAGGTAAAATCCCAGGAAACGCACAGGCCCCATCTTGTCCTCTACGTTGTCGCCAAACAGCCACAAAATCCACATATTGCCTACCAGGTGCATTAAGCTGCCATGCAGGAATAGGGAGGTGATAAAGGGCAGGTATCCGATCAGGGGCACCTGGTGATTGGTATAATAGGCGGGCACCATGCCAAAAATATAAGCAAACTGATCGAGACCCTCGTGTCCCAGGGTCGTCTCATAAAAAAATATCAGGCTGTTGAGAATGATCAGCACTACGGTAATTATGGGAAAATGTTCACCGGGAGTGCTGTCCCTTAATGGAATCATTTGCCTGTCTCCCCGCTTCAGGATAGTTCCCCTTTATCAATACCCCTATATTATATCGTATTTGCTTAGTTGCATGCGAACCCCGGGAATGGCAACACCGTCCCCTGGGTGCAAATGACCGCTGTGCATGTTCCTGGATCAATAAACCGGATCAAACATCTCTTTGGGAGCTCCGCATACGGGACATTCATCCGGAGGCTCAGTCCCCTCGTGGATATATCCACAAACCCTGCACTTCCATCTATTGGCCCTGAGCTTTCCGCTCTCGTCCCGACCCAGATTGCGCAAAGCTTCACCAGTATCGATTTTGGGAGCTATTATTATGACGCCTACCAGTACCCCGTCATGCAGATAGTTCTTTTTATAGAAATTCTGTTTGGGATCCCACACCTCGATAACCCGCACCTCTTCAGCCGGCCAGTTGACCTCGCCTACGGAAAATATCTCCATTCCGAAAGCTGCCAACATGGTAGAGATGACTGGTTCCCTGTACTCCAACCAGTCCCCCGCTGCATTGGCCCCGGCTACCCTGCCCATTTCCAGGGCGACCGGCCAAAGACCTATCATCCGTTCTCCCCACTGCGCCACATCCCCGGCGGCAAATACATCCGAGGCACTGGTGCGCATGCTGTCGTCCACCACGATTCCCCGGTCCACATTTATCCCGGCCGCCTGGGCTATTTCCAGATTAGGCCGGACTCCTGTTGACAGCAGAACCATATCAGCCGGCAAAATCTGCCCATCCTTGAGTTTGACCTCGCTTACTTTGCCATCGCCCAAAATCGCTTCAGTCTGGGCTCCCAAATATAACTCTACACCTTTGTCCTGCAGCAGCGCCCGAAGCCTTGCCGAAGCCGCTTCGTCAAGCTGCCTCGGCATCAACCGGGGAGAAAATTCCACGACAGCTACCTGCAGTCCCAGCGATGACATTTCTTCAACCGCTTCCAGACCCAGGACCCCGCCGCCGATCACCACCACCTTTTGGCTTTCGCCCATAGCTTCCTTGATCTTTTGCGCATCGGCTAGGCTCCTCAGTGAATAAACCCCCTCCAGATCGACACCCGGGATAGGCGGGATATTGCTGCGGGCTCCGCTGGCGATTACCAGTTTGTTATATGCCAGCGCTGTACCATCGGCTATACTCACGATTTTCTTTGCCGTGTCAATGCTCTGGGCAAGACAAGAGGTTCTCACCTCCACCTGATTCTCGGTATACCAAGCTTCATCATATACATAGAACTTTTCATCAGCAAAATCCGACCCC
>JAAZOA010000114.1 GCA_012798055.1 Syntrophomonadaceae bacterium
ACGTGGTCACCCCCTTCTTCTCGGCCCAGACTAGAAGAGCCAACGATCCAGATATTAAAAAAATTCTGATCCCCCAGTGCACAAAGCATCCGGCGGTTTTCGTGGCTCTGTTCGAAAATTATGGATTAGAGTCCGCTCTGCTGCCCCGCAGCACGGATAAAGATCTGACCCTGGCCCGGCGATACACCAACGGTGAAGAGTGTCTTCCCTTTATCCAAAATATACAGGACTTCCTGGAGTATGCAGAGAACAATCCGTCTTTTAAGGAAGACGGTGCGGTCCTCTTCCAGGGATGGGCCTGTGGTCCCTGCCGTTACGGCCTCTATGCCCCGACCCAGTCTCTGATTGTTAACAGGGCCGGTTACGGTCCTCAGAAAATCCTGGCCGTGAAGAGTGAAGACTTGGTAAAGAGGTTTGGCCCGGAGTTTTTTATCGCTGCCTTTGACGGCAACCTGGCCATCGATATATTGTACAAGTTGCTGCATCGGACCCGGCCCTATGAGGTGAATGAAGGTACGGCAGACAGACTTTTTGATGAATGCTGTGAAGAGGTATATGAGGTAATGCGGCACCAGCGCTGCAGATGGCCCAGTATTCTGGCTGGAAACCATCTGCGGCCCCTGGAAAAACTGCTGGCACAGGCCGCGGATCGATTTGCATCTATCCCCATAACCGAGGGCCAACTGCGCCCACGGATCATGCTGGCGGGAGAGTTTTATGTCCGCCTTGATGAACGCTGCAATAAAGGTATTATCAGACAGATCGAAGCAGCCGGCGGGGAGGTATCTTTAGCCCCGGCTACTGAGTTTTTCATCTACACTGCCTATGCCAATTATCGCCGGGCTCAAAAGGAATATGCATTGCAAAAAAGCGCGAAGGGCTACTTCAACCAATCCGGCTACGCGGCTATTAACTGGCTGGCCCATCGCGATGAGCATCGCCTGGAGAAAGCTGCGGCCAGATTGCTGCAAGGCCTGGAGGAACCAGGGGCTCGCGAGATCAGGGAGCACTCAGCCAAGTACATCCCGGAACATACCGCCGGCGAACCGCCTATGACTGTGGGACGAACCGGAGCCTTGGCCCGACGTGCCGGAATGGCCGGGGCCATATTTGTGGGACCTTTTACCTGTATGCCCGCCTCAGTGGTTGAGGCCCAGCAGGGATCACTCAGCCGGGAGATTGGCATCCCCATCATCTCAGTTTTCTACGATGGCCGGGATAATACCAACCGGGACGAATTTATCCACAGCTTGGTCTTCCAGGCCAAACAGAAACTGCAATCCCGGGCAGATAATGACTTTGGTTGGACACAAGGGACACAAGGGGGACACAAGGGGACGGTTCTGTTGTGTCAAAGTTCAATGCCTGGCCGAATAAATTAGATATTTAGAGGAAAGTCAATGGTTACTCCGAATAAGGTAACTAATCTGGTCAAAATAGTATGACCTAAACTTGCGGTAGATTGATTGACCAAGAGTAATTATATGAAAATGAAAGCATATAAAAGGGGGGATTTCGTGGAACCGATGGAGAACAACAACGACCGGCTGATCGAGATGTTGCGCCGGCTTATTAATTTCAGCGTCCGTTGCCTGGCCATCATGATGACCCTGGTGATTTTGTTCGGAGTTGTAGACGTGGGTTGGGAGATAATCCAAAAGCTTAGAAAGCCACCATATATGCTGATGAACATCAGTGACATCCTGGCTACCTTCGGGGCTTTCATGGCGGTTCTGATCGCAATCGAAATTTTCATCAACATCACGATCTATCTTCGGGACGACATCATCCACGTCAAGATCGTCATGGCGACGGCCTTGATGGCCATCGCCCGAAAGGTCATAATTCTAGATTTCACAGTGATCACGCCCGATTATGTGTATGCGACCGCCGCCCTAGTTCTGGCCATGAGCATCGGATATTGGCTGGTGGTGCGGCAAGCCGATACCCGAACCGTGTCCAGAAGCGAAGCAGAACCTTGTGTTGATTCGAGAGAGGTTTGCGAATTCCAAAGCGAGACTGACCAGCGCTTCCGTTAACTACACGGACACAAGGGGCACAAGGGGACGGTTCTGTTGTGTCAAAGTTCAATGCCTGTTAACCTCTATGCAAGACAATAAATCCTTGCCCGTAAACGACAAAAATCACTGTAGCCGGCAGTATTGGTATCATTGAAGAAATGAATAATGGGCAGGTTTGTAGACGATGAGAAGGTTTGTTTTCCCAGCCGTGCTGTTCACTTTTATAATCATCTTGATAGCAATTGGGGGCAATGCGCCCGGCAACGATACATCGACAACTGATTCCGGTTCTCCGGTTACCCCAGGGAGCACTGGATCGGTAAACGATATTGTACTGCTCAAACCAGAGGTTCTTACTCATTTTCCTGCAGAAGCGCCGGCTCCAGATAAACCGATTTTAAGGTGGACAATCCCTCCGGGGAGCGTATATTTTGAAATAGAGTTTTTAGACGCCTATCCGGAAAATCCCAATGATATCCGTCCTTCAGTCCATCGCTTTTTTGCTTCCAGGGAAGTGTTTACAAATGGCTACAGCGTGAACCTTTCCCAATATAAGGACGACCTTCTTTACTGGCGCGTCCGGGCCCTGGACCTGGACGGCAATCCGGTGGGGGTGTTCTCAGATGCAACTCCGATATATATTGATCACAACTTGCCCAATATTCTAAAACCAGTTGCCAACACTGGCTACAATGCAGCTAAGATGCAGATGCCGCTTTACCCGGTGTATTCCTGGATCCCGATATACGGGGCCGTAGCCTATGAACTGGAGTTGACCAATGCTCCTCCGGAAAATCCCGATGGCACATCTCCGTCCCAATACCAGATCAGAATGTATGCCGTAAATGGGCCTTATGACTATTATTTCGCTTATTATGACCAGGTTGCGCTCAGTACCCCTGGTACCTACTACTGGCGGGTAAGAGGGCTCGACAAAGCTGGTGGGCCGGTGGGTGTTTTTTCGGATGCTGAGCGGTTCACGGTTTCACGCGAAGCTGGAAATTATGCGGCGACATTTGGTGACAGTACAACCCAGGGCGGTGGTGACATGATTTATTCGCCCGCTAATGTGGAAAGCGATTACCGGTACTATCTCAAATTTCCAACCATGAATTTGGGCAAGAGCGCCGACAACGCTGCCGGAATGCTGGCCCGCTTTGAAAACGACGTGCTTCCATTTCACCCGCAATTTTTAATTATCCTGGGCGGAATCCCCGAGCTTACCGAAGACGTGCCCGCCGCTCAAGTCATCGATGAGCTGGCGGCGATCCGCGACAGGTGCCGGCTCAACGGCATAAGGCCAATATTCCTGACCCTTTACCCGGTAAATCCGGCGAATATCAAGAGGACTGCCAATCATGATACAGTAAGCGATTGGGAAGAGAAATTTGCCCAGGTCAATACTTTCCTGCGCAAACAAAAATACTGCATCGATATTGAGCCATATTTTCAAGGTGCGGATCACAACCTGCCGTCATATTTGAGCGCTGATGGAATACATTTAGGTATTGAAGGCAAAAAAAGGATGGGCCAGGTAATCAATGATAACTGGCTGCGAGTGACCCAATGATGAGCGGGTCCACTGGATGTGGACTCGCTGCAGGGACATGATGTCTGGAGAATGGCTTCAGTAGGGGAATTCCTGACTGAAGGGACCTTCCTGCTGCAACTTCTGATAAGCGGTTTTCAGGTCTTCCTCAGCCTTTTTCCGCTGGGTTATATCGATCCCGGCTGTCAGCATGCATTTGTCACCGTCCACTTCGATAATGCTGCTATAAATCAAGGCGAAAATTATCCGGCCTTGCTTGGTCCGCAGCTTACATTCGAAATTCCGCATGTACCCGTCTTTGCTGATTTG
>JAAZOA010000115.1 GCA_012798055.1 Syntrophomonadaceae bacterium
AAATCGAGTTGAGCCTGTCCCATAGCCGGGAGCAGGCTGTAGCCGTGGTAATAGCTAAAAAGGGGTGATGGCGTGAAACTTCTCAAAGCCGAGGAGATGCGCGATATAGATCGACGGGCCAGTGGAGAATATCTCATATCAAGCCTGGTATTGATGGAAAACGCCGGTTTGCGGGTGTTCGAACTGGTCAGAGGACTAGTGGCAAATTTAGCCAGCTCCAGAATAGTAATATTGGCTGGAAAGGGCAATAATGGCGGGGATGGTCTGGTGCTGGCTCGCCACCTTCATAACGCCGGAGCCAGAGTCGATTGCTTCCTGTTGGGGGAAAGCGCTGCTTTAGCCCCGGATGCGGCTGCCAATTATGCCATCCTGGACCGCATGGGGATTAAGATATCTCCCCTGCAGAATGAAGCTGACGGAATGGTTCTGGCAATGGCCTTGGCCAGGGCGGATATAGTCGTGGATGCAATCTATGGAACCGGTTTCCGGGGTCAATTAAGCGAGTTTGAAACCTGGATCGTGGAGACGATCAACAAATGTCGTATTACCACTATAGCGGTCGATATCCCTTCCGGGGTGGAAGCTGACACCGGAAGAGTGCATGGCCAAGCCATACGAGCCGACTACACAGTCACCTTAGCCTTGCCTAAAGTTGGCCTGCTTTTGGCTCCAGGAACTGATTATGTGGGCCAGCTTGTCATAGGTGATATCTCCATCCCGCGCGCTCTGCTGGAGGACAGGAGATACAAAACTAATTTGATTGACTCTACCCTGGTTAAGAAGTATAGTAAACCCCGGAGAGCCGATTCCCACAAAGGTACTTACGGGCATGTGCTGGTGTTGGGAGGTTCAACCGGAATGAGCGGGGCGGTTATCATGACCGCTGCTGCGGCATTGCGCAGCGGAGCGGGATTGGTTACGGCAGCGGTGCCGGAATCGCTGGTGCCGGTCATAGAATCATCGATCATGGAAGTGATGAGCCGGCCTCTGCCGGAGACCAGTGAGGCCACCATATCCCTCGATGCACTGCCGGCCATCCAAAACTTGCTGGGAACGGTCTCGGTCTGTGCCATCGGCCCAGGGATGGCCAGGTACACGGAAGCCAATGCTATATTGCGCTATGTGCTGGAAAATTCCGGGGTACCGGTTTTGATAGATGCCGATGGTTTGAATGCCCTGGAAGATGACGCGGCTATTTTGCAGAACCGCCAGGTCCCAGTGGTCCTGACACCCCATCCCGGAGAAATGGCACGCTTGACAGGATTAACAGTGGATGAGATCCAGCACGACCGTTGGGGAATAGCCCGAAAATACGCAGTCCAGTGGGGAGTTATTCTGGTGCTCAAGGGACACAATACGGTAATTGCAAGTCCAGCAGGCGAACTGTTTATTAATATTAACGGCAATCCTGGTATGGCTACCGCCGGCAGCGGAGATGTTCTGGCAGGAATAATAACCGGTTTCATAGCCCAGGGTATGAAACCTCAAGATGCGGCAGTAGCAGGCGTCTATACCCATGGCCTGTGCGGTGATCTGGTTGCCTCACTCAAAGGCCAGCAGGCTCTGGTGGCCGGAGACCTCATTGAATATCTGCCGCAAGCACTGCAAAATCTGGAGTGATTCTAGTCCGATCATAAGAATGACTTATGAAAAGAGGGGTGAGCATATGTTAGCCAAAGACATTATGACCAGGGATGTTATGACGGTGAAGCCTGAAGACAAAGTGGACAAGGTGGTGCGGATGCTGGTAGACAATAAGATCAGCGGCATCCCGGTGGTGGATGAGAATAGGCATGTGGTAGGAATAATAACCGAAAAGGACCTGATGATCAAAGCCAGCGAATTGAAGGTACCCTTTTATGTAACCTTATTTGACAGTATCATCTTCCTGGAGAATCCGATGCGCTTCAACAACGAGATCAAGAAATACACCGCCGCTCAGGTTAAGGATGCTATGACGGCCAAGGTATATTGCGTGGAAGAGGATGCGCCGGTGGCTCAGGTGGTGGAAATCATGCAGAAACGACGCATCAACCGGGTTCCGGTCATACGGCACAATAAGCTGATAGGGATCATCACCCGCAATGATATCATGAAATCGATGGTAACCAGTAATGAATAATTCGGTAATGAGCTGGGCAGAAATCGACCTCCGAGCCATACGGAGCAATGTAGCCGGCATCAGAGGGTTGTTGTCGCCTGGGACTATGTTGATGGCGGTAGTCAAAGCCAATGCGTATGGTCATGGGATGCTGCAGGTGGCTCGGGTATGCCTGGAAGAAGGCGCTGTTTACCTGGGAGTCGCTAATCCTCTGGAAGCCTTGGAATTAAGAAGAGCCGGGATAGATTCGCCGGTCCTGGTACTTGGATATACCCCCGCGGATTGTGCCGACCTTATGGTAGCTAATCAGGTGGATGTCACTGTGTTTGACCTGGAGACGGCTCTTTTCCTCTCGCAGGCAGCGGTTCGTCTGAACCAGCCAGTTAAGGTGCATGTAAAAATCGATACCGGTATGGGAAGAATCGGTATCCGACCAGATGAAGAATCGATAGGGATGATGGTTAAGATGACTGAGTTGCCTGGAATAATCCTCCAGGGATTGTTCAGTCACCTGGCTACCGCCGACGATGCCGACAAGAGTTTTGCCTACTACCAGTTGCAGGTATTCCAGGAATTCAGCCAAAGGGTTGAAGAAGCCGGGGTGCTTGTACCTGTCAAGCATCTGGCCAATAGCGCAGCTATTATGGAGATGCCGGAAACTCATTTCGATATGGTGAGGGCGGGGATAATCACCTACGGTCTATATCCATCGGATGAGGTCGATAAATCAAGATTGTCCCTGATACCGGCCATGCGCCTGAAAAGCCGTATCACCCAAGTGAAGTGCATACCTCCCGGCCATTCCGTGAGTTACGGGCGTACCTATGTGAGCCAGCGTGCCACCAAGGTGGCTACTGTACCCATCGGTTACGCTGACGGGTACAGCCGGTTGTTATCCAACCGCGGCCGGGCAGCGATAAGGGGGCAGATAGTCCCGTTAATCGGCAGAGTGTGTATGGACCAGTGCATGTTCGATGTCAGCGCTTTGGAGCAGGTTGAAGCAGGTGACGAGGTTATTTTGTTCGGGACCCCGCAGGACGGTATTACGGCTGATGACCTGGCTCATACCCTGGGAACAATAAATTATGAAATCGTTTGTGCTCCTCATAGCAGGATAGTGAGAACTTATATCGAATAATAGCACAAATGGATTTTCCGCTCGTGTTTACCCGGGGAGCTAACCGGGGAATACGTGGTGAACGAGATTTTACGGGGGTGCCTTCCATGCCGGCCTCAAAACGTATAATTGTCACTCTTTCCGAGATGTTGCTTTCCGAAGTCGATCAGGTTACTTGCCTCGAAAACAAGAACCGCAGCGACTTGGTTC
>JAAZOA010000116.1 GCA_012798055.1 Syntrophomonadaceae bacterium
AGGTGACGGGGACTAAAGAGGTCAGGTCAGAGGTTTCCCAATCAGGCAATGGCCTCTTAGTCAAGCTGCATACTATGGTCGTTCCGGACCACAGCGTTCCCGGGATAGCGGCGGCTCTGCAGGCAATAGTCAAAGAGCAACTGGAAAAAGTGGGGGGTCTTAAAGTGGCAGAAGTCAAAGTTTTGGTGGATGATTTCAATCCGGAAAGCAAATAAGGAGGAAAAATGTTCGAGAAACTTGTGCAAACAATCATGAATGAACATCGGGGCAAGGCGCTGGGCATCATGCTGGGGTTTGTTGCCAGTATTCTTTTTGTCTCCTATGGATTCTGGCCGACCATTTTTATCGTATTATGCATATTTGTAGGGTATCAAGTGGGCAAGAAACTGGATGAAAACGTGGACCTGGAAGAATGGCTGAAAAATCTGTTTAACTTCAAGAAATAGACCTTTTTCGGGAAGGATTGACAAATTGAGCAGACGCAAAGCGCGGGAACTGGCTTTCAAAGTTTTGTTTCAGGTGGACCAGGTGGCGGCAGATCCCCATCAGGCTTATCAGTACCTGCAGCAGGAAGATCCCCTGGCTGACAAGGACAGTGCATTCGCATGGCATTTGATCCAGGGGACGATCGAGAAAATTGACGCGATTGATGCTATCATCGCTGGCTATTCCAAGGATTGGACCGTGGAGAGGATGTCCTCGGTCGATCGTAACCTGTTGAGGATGGCCAGCTATGAGATATTGTGGGGAGAAGAGGCCCAACCGGTTGTAGCTATTGATGAAGCCCTGGAAATCGCCAAGAAGTACAGCGAACCAGCCTCGGTAGGTTTCATAAATGCCATCTTGGACAAGGTTCGGGGAGAGTTGACTTGAGAATGCCAGTTGGAATTCGGCCGCTGAAGGGATGTCCTTCGTTTTTTTGTTGGGGCGGCATTGATCCCGGGTATGTTTGTGTTACCATCTCTAATGAAAAAGGGGTAAGCAGCAGGAATGGAAATCATAAGCGGCAGAAGAATTGCAGACGAGATACAGTCAGGCCTCAAAGCGGCCAATCGGGTGAAAGAACTGGTCCCTTGCCTGGCGGTTATTGACATAGGTGAATTCAAAGACAACGACATATATATCAATCTGAAAAGAAAAGCGGTTGAGTCAATCGGCGGCACGACCAGGGTGGTCAAGTTAAAAGCCGAGACCTCGCAGGAGGAAGTTCTGGAGATCATAAGGGACCTCAATCAGGACCATTCGGTTGATGGCATTCTGCTGCAGTTGCCGCTGCCGGCTCATCTGGATGCAGAACGGGAATTATTTCTGGAAGCCATCGCCTGTGAAAAGGATGTAGATGGTTTTTCCCCCTGGAACCGTGGTCGATTGATGGGGCCCCAGCCGGAATTTGTGAGCTGCGCGGCTCTGGCCTGCCTGGATGTCTGTCGGCGTTATTTGGATTCCCTGGCCGGCAAAAAAGCCCTCCTGGTAGGCAATTCTTTTGATGTTGTCCAGCCGCTGGCCCTAATGCTGATCAAGGAAGGTTGCTCAGTCTGTATAGAACCGGAATATAAACCAGAAGCCCTGGCTGGCGCGGATATCGCCGTAATTGAAGCGGGTACGCCGCTCATGATCGGGTTCGGGGATGTCAAATCCAAGATATTAATGATCGATGCCGGTTTTCACTGGTTTAATGACAAGGCCTGCGGAAATATCGACCGCGAAGCTGTGGCGGCCCGGGACGGCTATCTTTTGCCGGTGCCGGGCGGACTAGGACCGCTGCTTATTGCGCATTTGATGGTCAATTTGAGCCGGGCGGCGGGCAGGAAGAAATGAGCTATGGGCCTATAGAGGATTTTATAAGCGTCACCATGCTAAATACATATATCTCTGGTTTGCTGGAGCGTGACACCCATTTGCGCGATGTTTGGGTGAAAGGCGAGATATCGGGATTCCGGCTTTACCAACAATCAGGGCATATGTATTTCACCTTGAAAGACAGGGAGGCAGCGGTGAGCTGTGTGATGTTCAGGAGCCGCAACCAGGGGTTGCGCTTTCGTCCCGAGGACGGCATGGAGGTGTTCGTGCGGGGTAATGTGGCGGTTTATGCCCTGCAGGGGAAGTACCAGGTCTATGTTGAAGAGATGCAGCCCAGCGGGGTGGGGGGCATCTTTCTATATTTGGAGCAGTTGAAGGCCAAGCTGGCTGCCCAAGGGTATTTTGCATCTGAACGGAAGAGACCAATTCCTGCTATGGTAAGCAGGCTGGGAGTGGTCACTTCCCAGGACGGAGCCGCTTTAAAAGACATCCTACGGGTCGTTAAACAGAGACACGCAGGTGTAGATGTTATAGTGGCTCACAGTGCGGTCCAGGGAACCGATGCCCCGCGGGAGTTAGCCCAGGGCCTTGGTTTATTGAATGAATACGGTCAGGTGGATGTGATCATCATTGCCAGGGGAGGGGGATCTCTTGAAGACCTGATGGCATTCAACAGCGAAGAGGTAGTCAAGGCGGTATCCGATTCCCGAATTCCGGTGATCTCCGGTGTAGGTCATGAGGTTGATGTCAGTTTGTGCGACCTGGCGGCAGACCTGCGGGCAGCTACACCTACCCAAGCTGCCCAATTCGCGGTACCGGAACACAGCTTGCTGCAAAAGCAGGCTGGGAGCCTGGGCGCAAGGATGGGGGGGGCCATGCTTCGCTGCCTGGCTAATCGCGAGGAACGCCTGGACCGCAATATGATGAAGAGGGTATGGAGGGAACCGTCTCTGCTGCTGCAAAAACAAGCCGAAGCGGTTGGAGACAAGGCGCGACGCCTTGAACAGGCGATAATGTCAGAGCTGAAAGACAAGAGCCACAGGCTGGCGTTGGCAGCCGCGGGCTTGGACAAGTTAAGTCCCTTGCAGGTGCTGGGCCGTGGCTTTGCGATCCTGACCCAGAACGGTTCGGTGATCAGGTCAATCGACCAGGTTGGCTTTGATGAGGAAGTGCAGGCGGAATTAGCGGATGGGAGATTGAGAGTCCTGATCAAGAGCAAAGAGAAGGTGGAGAGATGGCGGAAGTGAGTTTTGACCGGGCCCTGGAGAGACTGGAAGAGATAGTGGAAATGTTGGAAACCGGCCAAATGGATTTGGAGCAGAGCCTGGCCCTGTTTGAAGAAGGCGTGAAATTATCGGTATTCTGCCAAAAAGAACTCCGCAAGACGGA
>JAAZOA010000117.1 GCA_012798055.1 Syntrophomonadaceae bacterium
CGGAACAGATCATCGCCACCTACCGGGAGCCGCACCTACAGCCGGAAATAATAAGCAACCGGGTAGTCCGTGGGAGTACCCTGGCAGATTAGCGGAGGTTAATGAAGTGGGAACTTTGTTTGGAACTGATGGAGTTAGAGGTGTGGCCAATCTGGAACTTACCCCGGAATTGGCATTCGACCTGGGCCGGGCAGGGAGCGCGGTTCTGGCTATGCATGATGCCACCACCCGCCCGCGCATCCTGGTGGGAAAGGATACCCGTATTTCCGGTGATATGTTGGAAGCAGCCCTGATAGCAGGGATTTGTTCAACCGGAGCAGATGTTCTTACGGTGGGCGTGATACCAACTCCGGCGGTAGCCTATCTGACCGAGAAATACCAGGCTTCCTGCGGTATAGTGATTTCGGCCTCCCATAATCCGGTGGAGGACAATGGCATAAAATTCTTCTGGCCCAACGGCTACAAATTGCCGGATGAGATCGAAGAAGAGATCGAGCGCCTCGTCAAGAGCGGCACCCAGGATCTGCCGAGGCCTCAGGGTGAGGACATCGGCCGGGTCTATAACGTGGAGGAGGCTCTGAACAGCTATCTCGACTACCTGGTTTCCTGTTATCAGCATCCGGGCAAACTCCATGACCTTTCCATAATATTGGACTGTGCCAACGGGGCGGCTTATGACGCGGGCCCCAATCTGTGGAGCCGGCTGGGGGCCAGGGTGATATCCCTGAACTCCAATCCTAATGGGGTGAATATCAATGACCGCTGCGGGGCGACCCACACCGAAGACCTCAAGGCCGCCGTGCTGCATTTTAAAGCCGATATCGGCATCGCATATGACGGGGATGCGGACCGCTGCATAGCTATTGATGAGCTAGGGCATGAGATAGACGGCGATTACCTGATGGCCATCTGTGGCCTGGATATGCACCGCCGCGGCTTGCTAGAGCCGCCGGTGATAGTGGCCACGGTCATGAGCAATATCGGCCTGGACATAGCCCTGCGCCGGGAAAACGTGCAGGTTGAAAACTGCAAAGTCGGTGACCGTTATGTCCTGGAGAAGATGAAAGAGACCGGGGCTAAACTGGGGGGAGAACAGTCGGGTCACATGATCTTCCTGGATCACGCCACCACCGGTGACGGGCTCCTCACCTCCCTTAAGCTGGTTGAAGTCATGAGGAGAACCGGGTTACCCCTGTCCCAACTGGCCATGGAAATGGAAAAACTACCGCAGATGCTGGTCAATATACGCATGGAAGACAAAGACGCCATACTCGCCCATGACCTGGTAATCGCAGCCCTTAACCGGGCAGAGGCCAAGCTGGGTGAAATGGGGAAATTGGTGGTACGGCCTTCAGGCACCGAGCCCTTGGTCCGGATCATGGCCCAGGGACCGAAACAGTACCTTTTAGAGGAGGTGATAGCGGAGATCAGCGCAGCTATAGAGCTGGCCCAGCAGAAATGAAGCGCCTGACCCGGCGACATGCAATCTGACCATAACCGGGTGACGAGGTGGGGGTTTATCGAGTTTTCGGCGGGTGCCCCCCGGTGTGCTGCCATCGTCAGTGCCGCCACAAAAGCGCACAGTAATGTGCGACCCAAACAGCGGTACAGGCAGTCCAGCCAGCTGCGGCATTTTCAGTCGCCTTTTTTCAATGCCAATCTAACCTGAATATAATTAATTGGAGGACATAAGCCAATGTGCGGAATTATGGGATATATTGGCGCGGGTAAAGCCGTGCCGGTGATAGTGGATGGACTGAGCAAACTCGAATACCGGGGATACGATTCGGCTGGGATATGCATATTCCAGGACGGAAAGTTGAAGATTACCAAAAAGAAAGGCCGCCTTACCGAGATGGTGCAGGCACTGGGCGATTTTCCCCTGGCCAACCTGGGAATCGGGCATACCCGCTGGGCAACCCATGGCGTTCCCAGTGACCGCAACGCCCACCCCCATGCGGACTGCAAAGGTCGCATCGCTGTAGTGCACAACGGCATAATCGAGAACTATGCCAGTTTGCGCAAAACCTTGACCGCCGAGGGTCACAAATTCCAATCTGACACGGACACCGAAGTCATATCCCATCTGGTAGAGAAGTTTTACGAGGACTCCCTGGAGGAAGCCGTGCGCAAAACCCTCAAAGTCCTGGAGGGATCTTATGCCATGGCGGTAGTCTGTGCCGACCAGCCGGATATAATCATAGCCGCCAAGAAGGACAGCCCGCTGATCGTGGGCCTGGGAGAGGGCGAAAACTACCTGGCTTCTGACATACCTGCCATCCTGGGGCGTACCAACCGGGTATACATCCTGGAAGACCAGGAATTTGTGGTGCTCACCCGTGACCACGTGGCCATCACCGACTTTGCCGGGAATCCAGTCAGCAAAGAGGTGTTTGAAGTGACCTGGGACCCGGTTGCCGCGGAAAAAGGCGGCTTCGAACACTTCATGCTGAAAGAGATCCATGAACAGCCCGCCGCCTTGCGGGACACCATGCGCGGCACAATCAAAGAGGGGCTCGTGGACCTGAGTGATTTCGGCATTGACGACATTTGTGACGGGGTGCAGAAGATATACATCGTCGCCTGCGGAACTGCATATCATGCCGGCCTGGTAGGCCGTACCATTATTGAGAATATGGCCCTCATCCCCGTTGAGACCGACATCGCATCTGAATTCCGGTATCGCGATGTGCTATGGCATCCCCGTTCACTCATGATCGTGATCAGCCAATCGGGCGAAACCGCCGACACCTTGGCGGTCCTGCGGGAGGCCAAGCGCAACGGGGTCAAGGTCCTGGCGGTCACCAATGTGGTTGGGAGTTCAGTGGCCCGGGAAGCGGACCGGGTCATCTATACCCATGCCGGACCGGAGATCGCTGTGGCTTCCACCAAAGCTTACTCGACCCAGCTGCTGGTAATGTACCTTTTAGGATTGCACCTGGCCCGGATCAGACGCACCCGGCCAGAAGCGAGATTAGCCCAATTGGCCGCGAGTCTGAACTGCATCGACCAGGGCGTGGAAGAGGTCCTGAGCCAGCAGGACAAAATCAGGCAACTGGCCGAGAAATACCAGGGGGTGCAGGACACCTTCTTCCTGGGGCGGGGGCTGGATTATTCTGTGGCCATGGAGGGTGCACTGAAGCTCAAGGAGATCTCCTATGTGCATGCCGAGGCTTATGCGGCTGGTGAACTGAAACACGGCCCCCTGGCCTTGATCGACGAGGGGGTGCCGGTTTTGGCCCTTATAACCCAGGACTGCCTGGTGGATAAGACCATGTCCAATATCAAAGAGGTAAAAGCCCGGGGTGCAGTGGTAGTGGCCATATGCAAAGAGAATTTGCAGGAAGCCTGCCAGGAATGCGATGAGCAGATCCTGCTGCCGGATATCGAGCAGTTCTTGGCCCCCATCATTTCCGTGGTGCCCCTGCAGATATTCTCCTATTATATGGCTATTTTCCGGGGGGCTGATGTGGATAAGCCCAGGAACCTGGCCAAGAGCGTCACCGTAGAGTAGATTATTATCACCCCGGCTCGAATTATGTCGAAAATAATAGTATCTTGTTATAGATGCGGCTTTTGAGTATAATGGGCTTAATTATTTGCTATTTGCTGCTATTTATGGCTAGTTGGCTCAATGGCACAATGGTCTAACCGGAAATGGAGAACCACCAGTGAAGAAAGAGACATCCCTTCAAGCCGAGATATATGGCGAGCTGGAAAGCTTGCGCCACGCTGACAACATTAACCACCTCATCCTGGAGAACATCAGCGATTTGGTGGCTATCCACCGTTTATCCGACTTGCGCTACGAATATGTGAACAGTGCCACCCTTAAAGCATTGGGCTACACCCGGGAGGAGCTGTTCGCCCAGAGCCCTTTGGAACTGGTCCATCCTGACGATATGGAGCGGGTATTCACCCGGATGAAGGATAATCTACCCCAGGGAGTTAGCCGGGACAAGTTTCGCTATCGTAGAAAGGACGGTACTTATGCCTGGCTGAAGGTTCAGGGCACAATTCTCCCCGGGGATGGACAGGTCCCTTTCCTGATCTTGATTTGCCAGGATATCAGTGCCGAGAAAAAATTGGAGGAATCCCTGCTGGAGGCCTATAACGAAATGGGTCGTATCGCCCAGCATTACTCGGTCCACGGGGATCCGGGCCGCCAGGCCTTTAAATGGTCAGAGATGAAGAGGCAGGTGCCCCCTGCCGTCAACAGAACCGAGGAGGTGTTGGACTTGGCGTTAATCACCACCGAAGGTCTGAATGAGGAACACTTGCTCAATTCATGCTGCCAACTTATTGTGGAAAAGCCAGGTTTCAGTCTGGCGTGGGTGGGTTATGTGCTGGAAGGTCCCCCGCAAAAAGTCAAGCCGGTGGCTTATGCCGGGCTTAACAGCGGTTACCTGGCTAAGCTCAACATCGTCCTGCAGGACCCCAAACGGGGCAATGGCCCCACTGGCCAGGCTATCCGCTCAGGACAGCCGGTAGTCATGTCCAACCTGAAAACCGACGACGCATTTGCTCCCTGGGTCAAGGATGCCCTGCGGCGGGGATTCAAATCCAGTATGTCCATACCCCTGCAAGATAGTAACGGGATTTTCGGCAGCCTGAACGTCTATTCGGAGCAGGTGGACGGATTTGACGCGGAGCAGCAGCAGTTCCTGGTGAAGATAAGCAATAAACTAGCCCGCACCCTGGTATCTCTGCGAAAATAGTAGCCCAAAACAACGACGGCCAATCCTGGGACGCTGATGTTTGCGCCCAAAGCATGGGCCGTCTGTTTTCGTTTTCTGGATGTTAGCCGATGCAGGTATTTCAGGGCCCCAGGTTGATAGCCAGGCTCACCATGACCAGCATAATGACCGCCAATCCCAATAAATTGCGGAACCAATTCACACCATTGACAATCTCTTCATATGACCAAATTACAGCCGTAACGTAAAATACGGTCCTGGCAAGGACACCGTATTGCCCAGGAACGAAATGAACCAGCGGCCAGGTGATGATCATGATCCACAGCCATTTGTTGGGAAATTGAGCGATGACAAAGCGGTCCTTTTTCTCCATTACCAAGCCCCCCGTTGGATTACTTGTCTTCATTATAATCTCCTGATCCGGCGGCGCATATCAGGAACCGTATGAAACCCCCTGGCAAAAAAGAACCGGCATCCGTCAAGCAGATGCCGGCTCTGCGTAAGTCCGGTCTAAGATCTTACCAAGGTTGACTCCACTTCGAAACCCGCCTCCCTGAGATCACTCACAATGGGTTTGATCTCGGTGGTGTTGATCTGCAGGACCATGAGGGGCCGATCGCCGTTGGTCTTCATGGTCACCAGATTTTCAATATGCGAGTTGTATCTGCCCAAGATGTGGCCGATAGTGCATAGCACATCCGGGCTGTCATTGACCCGCAGTTTGATGCGGGCGCCGTGGCCGTTGGTTGACAAGAGGTCCACAAAAGCCCCGATGATGTCGGTCTGGGTGATGATACCCACCAGATGGCCGGTTTCATCCACCACCGGCAAGCTGCCGATGTTGGCATCCAGCATCATTTTGGCTGCTTGTTCGATATAAGCGTCCGGGCAGATCGTGACCGCGCCGGTATGCTCGGCCATGACGTCCCTGACCTTGACCTTGTTCAGCAGTTGTTCCTGTTCGTTCGACATGAAATGGGCAGCGGCAATATTGGCGATAGACTCGAAATAGGGGCGGATGCCGAAATCTTTTAAGGTAACCATCCCCAGCACCTGGTTGTGGTCCAGGACCGGCAGGTGGGTATGCTTGAAATGAGACATCAATCGCCAGGCTTCGCCGACAGTGCTGTCCGGAGATACTGTAACTGGATTGGTTGTCATCCGATCCCTGACTCTCATGTTGGTTCCCTCGCTTTCTAAAAAAGATACTGTTTCTATATAATACGAAATGTGCATTGCAATTCCACCGCAAAACACATTCATAATTGTAACACAGAGGAAGGTGCGGTTGGTAAACAAAATATATTCACCGTAGCTTCCCCCCAAGACCCCTGGGCGCATCCACAGACCATTTTGCCTGAGCCTTCAGGAATAATTAAGCTGGCCTTCACCGAATATTCAAACTGGATTTGTATATTATACCTGTACCGCATTGCGGTTGACATATATGCCCCAACTTTACCTTGGCATATCAGCCGCATGCTGATGCCTCCCTCACCGGCATGCGGCACCCCCAAAATCAAACTGAAAGCCCTGATTGCTCAGGGCTTTTGGTCTGGAGTGATAGAACCATATCAGCTTTCCTAATGCGATGGCCAGGTACCTTCACTTGAGGCAGGTTCATTTTTGGGCGATGATTCCCGCTTCCACCAGCCGGGCGTAAAGGAAGGTGCCACCAATTATGCCCAAAACCGTAAATAGTCCGAGTATCTTGCCTTCACCCAATTGGGCCAGGGCAGTCCCTGGACAGGCTCCGGATATCGCCCAACCCGCCCCGAATAAGATTCCTCCCACCGGGGTCAGCCAGTTCAGGGGTTTTTCCTTGATATCTATGGGGCGGTCCAGATAGTCCAGGTCGTCCCGTGAATGAAGCCAGCGCATCCCCAGGTGGGCCACGACGATTGCTGTGATTATTACCCAGGCCAGCTTCAGGTCGGTTAAGGCAAATAGCGCATAAATCAGGTCATAATCGGAAGCGCCCACCCGGCTCAGGGTGAAACCGAAAAAAACTCCGCACAGCAGGAAGACCAGCATACGGCTCATCTTACATCCCTCCTAGTAAAAGTCGCGAGATCATCTGCAGGGTTACGTATCCACCCAGAAGGAAGAAAACAGTTGCGATTATGCTCGATTTCTGAAGGTTGGCGATGCCGTGGATGCTGTGCCCGGAGGTGCAGCCCTGGGCAATCCGAGCTCCCAGCCCGAGCAACAAACC
Source organism: Syntrophomonadaceae bacterium (assembly GCA_012798055.1). GTDB lineage: Bacteria > Bacillota > Syntrophomonadia > Syntrophomonadales > Syntrophomonadaceae > PHAA01. The sequence goes on from JAAZOA010000117.1 coordinate 6,913, forward strand.
ACCTGCGAAAAACCACAGCGCCAGCCAAGGGAAGCTCCAGTCAAGGGAGGCTGTAAAACGGCCCATTTCCCATTCCAACCAAACTCGACCACCGGCTCGGGCCGAGATAAAACCGCCAATAACAATTCCAGCCAGAAAGAAGAAACGCCAGTTAAATACACCGCGGTAGTCGTCTGAATTAAGCCATTTCAGGCGGGTTCGGGGCAGGACTAGTTTGACCAGGTTGCCGTAGCCGGTGGA
>JAAZOA010000118.1 GCA_012798055.1 Syntrophomonadaceae bacterium
CCGCCCCCACCCGCTTTTCCTGGGCCTGATCAAAGCCGCCATTAAATAGCAGCCCAAGCGAGCTTGATGCTCGCTTTTTTGTGGATACCCTAGCTCCCCGGGGCTGGGGTATTTTCCAGTCATATGGGGTAGGAGATTGAAAATATGATGCAGACCAGAATAGCTACCAGTGATGAGAAAGAAAAATACAATGAATTTGTGCGCAACCACCCTAAAGGACATTTCCTGCAGACTTGGGAATGGGGAGAGGTGAAGCGGGGCATGGGGTGGGAACCCTTGCCTTTGCTCCTGGAAGAAGGCGAAGAGATAAAAGGCGCCATGCTTATCCTGAAGCGGAGGCTGCCTGTACCGGGATTAAGGCGCAGCATTTTCTATTCCCCGCGCGGACCAGTAGTCAAAATCGATGAAGAGCTATACTGCCGCACCCTATTCGCCGGGGCGGAACGCATTGCCCGCCAGCAGGGCGCGATATTCCTGAAGATCGACCCCGACGTGCCGGTTACGAACGAGAGTTTCCGGTCGATCTTGCAGCGTTCCGGCTTCAAAAAAAATGAAACCGGCCTGGATTTTGAAGGGGTTCAGCCGGCCTTCGTATTCCAGCTGGACATTACCCCGCCGGCAGAGGAGCTGCTGGCAGCGATGCATGGGAAAACCCGTTACAATATCAAGCTGGCCCAGAGGAAAGGTGTGACAATAAGACCGGCGACAGGTAAAGAGGACCTGCCGGCTTTTTATGCCGTCCTGAAGGAGACCGCAGAGCGGGACCGCTTCTTAATCCGGGGCTACGAATATTTCGAGATGATCTGGGACCAGATGGTCGAAAACGGGCTGGGCCGAATTTTTCTGGGCGAATACCAGGGCAAGGTCATAGCCGCGACCTTGGCCCTGGTCCTGGGGCAAAAGACCTGGTATCTGTACGGGGCGTCCAGCAATGATTATCGCAATGTCATGCCTAATTATCTGATCCAATGGGAGATGATCCGCTGGGCCCAGCAGCAGGGCTGCCGGGTATACGATTTTCGCGGGGTATCGGGCGACATGGACGAGAGCAACCCCCTATACGGGCTGTATCGTTTCAAAAAAGGTTTTAACGGAGAGCTTATCGAATTTATTGGAGATTGGGACGTTGCGTATTCCCCGGTTCTATACTGGGCCTGGACCCGGGCCTTGCCCTGGTACCGGCGATTGGTGCGTTCTTGGGGCCGCAAGCAGAGCAGGACGGAAGAGGGTTAGGCAAAGCGGTGGAGATGGATAAGTGGATTGAAATCGACGTATCCGCAGTCAAACACAATCTGCACCAGGTGCAGGCTCTTCTCAAGGAAGGCACCAGACTGATAGCTGTAGTCAAGGCCAATGCGTATGGTCATGGCGCCCCGGAAACGGCCCGCATTTTGTGTGAGCAGGGTGTCGACTTTTGGCAGTGAGCTTCCTGGCTGAAGCCCTGCAATTGAGGAATTCCGGGATATCAGCCGATATATTGGTGTTCAGTCCTGTCGTGACTTCCCGGGAAGCTGAACTGGCCTTTGCGCAAAACCTCACCCTGACCATCGCATCACCAGCGGACCTGGATCGGCTAAGCCAGGCTGCGGCAGGGTCCGGGAAAAAAAACAAGGTCCACCTCAAAATTGACACCGGGTTGGGGAGGTTCGGGCTGAATGAAGAGGAAGCGATACTGGTCGCAAAAAATTTGGCCACTCTGCCGTATATCTATATGGAGGGCATTTACACCCATGCCGCCGATCCGGCTTCACCTTCGTACACGTCCCAGCAGTTCCGGCGATTCCAGCAAGTGGTCGAGAAGATTGAAGAAGCAGGGGTGGAGATACCTATCAAGCACGCCGCCAATAGTGCGGCTTTTCTGAAGCATGCGGAGATGCATCTGGATGCGGTAAGGATAGGCACCCTGCTTTCAGGTCAGCACCCAGCCGGGCATTTTCCAGTACGTTTGCAGTTACGGGACCCTTACAAGTACAAAAGCCGCATAATATCAGTCAAGACTCTGCCCCCAGGCAGTTACCTGGGTTACGCCCGGACCTTCAGGCTGTCCAGGAGGGCGCAAATCGCGGTTATTCCTGTGGGCTTCAATGATGGCCTGGGAGTCGAGGTGGGTAATCCCCCAGCCGGTCTGATTGACCTATCCAAAAAGCTAGCCAAGGTTGTGCTCAATTATCTGCAGTGGCAGCGGTTCAATTTGCAGGTCAATATAAAGGGCAGAGAATTTCCTATTCGGGGCAAGGTTTTTATGCAGATGGCGCTGATAGAAGTGCCGACTGGCCTACAATTAGAAGCAGGGGACGAAATTGAGGTGCCGATTCGCAAGACCTTGGCCTCAGCCAGCGTCCCCCGCATCTATATCGAACCATGACCCGGAGGTTAGGATGCGGGGCCTTTGCGAGGAGGGGATGGCTATCGCCAGGCGAATATTGATTGTTGATGACCAAAAAGGGGTACGCCGCTTGTTGGAAGAATTGTTCAAGCAAGAGGGCTGGGAGGTAGGCAGCGCCAGCGACGGACTTGAGGCGATCGAGAAGGTGGGACAGGCTAAACCCGACCTGATCTTGATGGATGTCAAGATGCCCAACATGAATGGCTTGGATGCCACCCAGGCCATCCTGCGCCACCATCCCGATCTTCCGATCATAATGATGACTGCCTACGGGGAGATAGAAGTGGCCAAGAAGGCCCTGGAGGCAGGAGTCAAGAAGTGTATCAGCAAACCTTTTGATATCATGGTGCTAAAGGACATGGTAAATAAAGTCGACTGCGAAAGGGTTCAATAGACTATTAATATTATCGATATTGAAAGAAGCGAAAGAGGTGATGAGATTGGCACTGGTTCCAGTAACGGAGTTATTACAGCGCGCTGATCGGGAAGGCTATGCGGTAGGAGCCTTCAATGCTAATAACATGGAGATAGTCCAGGCCATTATTACGGCTGCGGAAAAGGAACAGGCTCCGGTAATAATGCAGGCCAGCCAGGGGGCCATCAAATATGCAGGGCTGGAATTCATAACCGGTATGGTCAAGATAGCGGCTGATGCTGCCCGGGTGCCGGTGGCTCTGCACCTGGATCACGGGACCGATTTTGACCAGGTAGTGAAATGCATCCGCAGTGGATTTACCTCCATCATGTATGATGGCTCCAAACTGCCTCTGGAAGAGAACATAGCCGTAACCAACAAAGTCCTGGAGATTACCCGCCCCATCGGAGTGTCTGTAGAAGCGGAGCTTGGCAAGATCGGAGGAACCGAAGATGATATACATGTCAGCGACCGTGAGGCCATGTTTACCGATCCGGAAGAAGCCCGCTATTTTGTGGAGAAAACGGGCGTGGAGAGCCTGGCGATAGCCATAGGCACTGCCCATGGCCAATATAAAGGTGAACCCCAGCTCGATTTTGCCAGGCTGGAAAAGATAAAGAAATTGGTCCGAATACCCATTGTCTTGCATGGGTCTTCAGGAGTCCCGGATGAAGCAGTCCGCAGGGCAATATCCCTAGGGGTGTGCAAAGTGAATATTGATACCAATATAAGGGAAGCTTTCGTCTGGGAAATGCGCCGCCGCATAGAGGCAGATCCAACGGAGATCGATCCCCGCAAATTGCTGGGGCCGGCCCGGGATGCAGCCATTGCCATAATAAGGGAGAAAATCCGGGTTTTCGGCAGCTGCGGCAAGGCATAGCCAACTTGTCCTGCCCGGGCGCATGCCTGAACTGCGGGACAACCGCTGTTAACGGAGAGGAGTGTTTTTTTGCGAATTTTCATAGATTCTGCTAACATAGAGGAAATCAAGGAGATCAATGCTATGGGCTTCCTGGCCGGGGTGACCACCAATCCCAGTCTGGTTGCCAAGGAAAAACGGGATTACCCTACGGTGATCCGTGAAATTTGTGCCATCGTCAATGGGCCGATCAGCGCTGAAGTTATTGGTTTGGACTATGATTCCATGATCAAGGAAGCGCAGCAATTGGCGGAAATACATCCCAATGTGGTTGTCAAAATACCGATCGGGGAGGTCGGGTTACAGGCCATCAGTACGCTGTCCGCAATGAATATCCGCACCAATGCCACCCTGGTTTTTTCCGCAGCCCAGGCTCTGCTGGCTGCCCGCGCGGGGGCCAGTTTTGTGAGCCCATTCCTTGGACGGGTAGACGACATAGGCAACGATGGATTGGACCTGCTCAATGATATAGTCCAGATTTTTGACCGCTATGCTTTGGCTTCCGAAGTTATAGCGGCCAGCATCAGGCATCCAATGCATGTGGTGGAGTCAGCCCGCTGCGGTGCACATATTGCCACGATTCCCTACGCGATTATAAAACAGATGTGCAAACATCAGCTGACCGATGCGGGGATAAAAAAATTCATGGATGATTGGAAGCAGGCGTTCTAATCACAGGAGGTAAATTTTGTGGAAAGAGAATTAGCGCTGGAGTTTGCCCGGGTGACGGAAGCGGCAGCCCTGGCCGCAGCCCGTTGGGTAGGACGGGGCAATAAGGATGCTGCTGATGATGCAGCCGTGACTGCGATGCGGGTCATGTTCGACACGGTCGCGATAGACGGGGTAGTGGTCATCGGTGAAGGTGAATTGGATGAAGCCCCCATGCTATACATAGGTGAAAAAGTCGGTTTGGGAGTATCGCCTCAGGTGGACATTGCTGTCGATCCCCTGGAGGGCACCAATATAGTTGCCAAGGGACTGAACGGGGCCATAGCAGTCCTGGCTTCTGCACCCCGGGGCACACTTTTGCACGCTCCAGATATGTACATGGATAAAATCGCGGTCGGGCCCCAATGTAAGGGCCGGGTTTTTTTGGATGCACCGGTCAAGGAAAACCTGCGCCAGGTAGCCAAGGCTTTGGATAAAGCGCTGGGCGAAGTTACGGTGGTGATCCTGGACCGGGAGAGGCACCAGGGAATTATCGAAGAAGTCCGGCGCACGGGAGCCCGGATAAAGCTGATTTCCGACGGGGATGTTTCCCCTGGGGTCGCCACGGCTTATCCGGATTCGGGTGTGGACATACTGATGGGTATCGGCGGTGCTCCTGAGGGAGTCATAACAGCTGCGGCCATGAAATGCCTGGAGGGGGATTTCCAGGCTCGCTTGATGCCGGACAATGAGGAAGAGATCCGCCGTTGTCACGAAATGGGCATATTGGATACCAAACAGCTTTTCAGCATAGATGAGCTGGTCAAAACCGATGATGTTATTTTTGTGGCTACTGGAATAACCGATTCGTTCCTGCTCAAGGGAGTCAGATACATGGAGGGACGGGCGATAACTCAGACGATCGTTATGCGCAGCAAATCTGGCACCATCAGATTTGTGGAAGCTAACCATCACCTCGGCAAAAAACCATTGTTCAGAGACAACCGCATCCAGCTGCAGATTGATTAATCCTTCATCCGCATCCATATCTAGAGTCACATGAGCTTAATCCCATGAAAAAAGGTCTGTCAAACAACTTGAGAGGGGCAGGAAATTGAATATATCCGAGTTGGAAAATAAAACCATGCTGGAGCTGTACCAGATTGCCCGGGATATCAATCTGGCGGGATACTCAAAATTACGTAAAAAGGAACTGGTTTTCGAGATAACCAAAGCCTTGACCCACTCCAATGAGCTGCTGCAGGCGTCAGGAGTCTTGGAGATAATGTCTGATGGCTACGGCTTCCTGCGGCCTTTCGCCTATGTACCCAGCCATGAAGATATCTATGTTTCCCCCTCCCAGATCCGCAAATTCGATCTGCGCACCGGAGACCGGGTCGGAGGACAGGTCAGGCCACCCAAGGACAGCGAGCGCTTTTTTGCCCTCCTGAAGGTTGAAGATGTAAACGGATATCCGCCGGGGGATGCAGTTAAAAGGATCCATTTCGATGCCCTGACTCCGCTTTACCCTACCGAGAGGCTGACCCTCTCCACCGAATCACAGGAACTCTCCACCCGTTTGATCGATCTGGTAGCCCCGATCGGAAAAGGACAGCGGGGACTCATCGTAGCTCCCCCCAAAGCTGGGAAAACCATACTCCTGCAAAAGATTGCCCAGGGTATCACCAGAAATCATCCGGAAGTTGTGGTGATCATCCTGCTGGTGGACGAGCGGCCGGAAGAGGTAACCGACATGCAGCGCTCGACGAGCGCTGAAGTAGTGGCGTCGACTTTCGATGAGCCCCCCGAGAACCATGTCAAAATTGCTGATATGGTACTGGAGAGAGCCAAACGGTTGGTGGAACACAAGCGCGATGTAGTCATACTACTGGATAGCATTACCCGCCTGGCGAGAGCCCATAACCTGGTGGTTCCCCCCAGCGGACGAACCTTGTCCGGCGGACTCGACCCTGCCTCACTTATCAAACCGAAACGCTTTTTTGGCGCCGCCCGCAATATCGAGGAAGGCGGCAGCCTTACTATCATCGCCACTGCCCTGGTGGAAACCGGCTCCCGGATGGATGAAGTAATTTTTGAGGAGTTTAAGGGCACTGGCAATATGGAACTAGTCCTCGATCGCAAACTCTCTGAGCGCCGGATATTCCCGGCTATCGACCTTAAACGGTCGGGCACCCGCCGCGAAGAACTATTGTTCAGCGCAGAGGAAATGGAATTGATGTGGAATCTGCGTAATGCATTCAGTGATTATAATTCCGTAGAAACCATGCAGATGATGATAGATTCCATGAAGAAAACCAAGTCCAACGAGGATCTGTTGAGGGCTGCACCTATAATTTTCGGTAAAAAGGACTATAGCCGCAACGGACGGTGAGGAAAGCTGCTTTTGCCAGGACCAGGTGAGACAAGCCTCCGAACAGGGGGCTTTTTTGTTAAGGCAATCAGGGTAGATTAGGTGCAGGAGGTGTGGACCAAGCCATGGACGACCGACAAGGATTCCGGGCCCTGTATGCCAATGCAAAGGGGCAGATCCTGGATTACCCGGGGATGGGCATGCTGGGGCGCAGTGCTATGGAATGGGTGGAACCATTGCGGGAGGAGATGATTCCCCTGCCCCGCGGGGCAGTATTGGTTTCAATACCGGGACAAAGACCCGTTGCTGGTGAAGCGGGCCGGGCGGTGGTCATAAAAAATGCTCCCGGAGGAGGAGCAGCCCAGGCCGTGGGGGCATTACTGCCCCAGGGATTTACCCGGACCCTATTCCCGGCTGGCGTAAGCCCGGATCCCCACAATGTTTTACCACTCTTTGGTTATGCGGCAGTGGGATTCAGGGACGAAAAAATATGGGTGGCGGCTGTGCAGAGCGATGAGCACCGCAAATGGCACCCGCGTTTCTACAATACGGTCCAGCTGCCAGCTTATATAAACAGGTTGCAGCGAAAATACCCGGAGAACCGCATATTGAAGCAACTTAGCCATTGTGCCCTTAATTACGGTTGTTATACGGCCCAAAACATATTCTACCGGCGTTGGGAAGGCGGAATACCAACCATGAGGGCCTGCAACGCCGACTGCATCGGCTGTATTTCGGAGGGGCATGAAAAGATAGACTCTCCGCAACAGCGGCTCGGTTTCCAGCCATCGGTCGAAGAGATAAGCCAGGTCGGAAGCGAGCATCTGGCTAAAGCCCGGGAGGGGATCATATCTTTTGGCCAGGGTTGTGAGGGTGAACCTTCCCTGAACGCTGTGGATATAGCAGCCGCCATCAGCCGAATCCGCTGCCAGACCGACAGGGGAACCATAAATATCAACACCAATGCCGGCTACACGGAGGGCATCATCAGACTTTGCCGGGCAGGGTTGGATGCCATGCGGGTGACCATTTTCTCATGCCGGCAAGAGAATTATCAAATCTATCACCGGCCCAAAAACTACAGATGGGATGATGTGGGCCGATCGGTCAGCTCAGCCAAGGAGGCGGGGCTTGATGTGTCACTCAATCTCCTGGTTTTTCCAGGTTTCACCGATCGAGAAGAAGAGATCGAGGCTTTGCTGGCCTGGGTCAAGCAGAAACAGGTGGACATGATACAACTGCGTAATCTGAATATCGATCCGGATCTTCTGTTTAGGCATGTACCCGACGGAGGAACGGCTATTGGCATCAGCAATTTTCTGTATGTGCTGCAGCAAGAGCTACCTGCGGTTCGCATAGGCTCTTATACCCATCCCGTAAAGACAGAAAAAGCCCGCCCATCCGAGAGGCAAATAACAAGTTAGCAAAGGAGCGGACCAGAGTGGAAAGCAGAATACCTCTACAGGTAAAGGAACTGAAGAATTTGTCGCCGGGGCAGCAGGTATTTGGACGCTATTTGTTGCTGGACATGATCCAGCGCAAGACCAAAGACGGTAAAGCCATGTATAACCTGAAGCTGGGTGATGCCAGCGGTGACATCGACGGGGTTGCCTGGGAAAATTGCCAGATTGCAGGTGATTTACAGGCAGGAGCTGTGATCGGCCTGCTGGGGGACATGAGCAGCTTCAACGGGAAAATGCAGGTGACCGCCAAACGCATCAAGGTTTTGGAAGATGACCCGGCGCCCTTCCTGAAAGGACCAGGTGTGGACCGGCGGAGCCTGGAAAAACATTTTGCCGAAATGACGGAGTCTGTGCAAGACATCCATTTGCGCAATCTGCTCGACCAGATGTTCACGCCTGACTTGAAAGAACGTTTTTTCAGAGCGGCTGCCGCCAAGTCAATACATCATAATTACAGCGGGGGATTGCTGGAGCATACCCTGGAAGTATGCCGCCTATGCCTACAGGCAGCCAGCCTTTGGCCCGAGTTGAACCGCGATCTGCTGCTGGTCGGCAGCCTGCTCCACGACCTGGGCAAAGTGGAGGAATTGGAAGTCAAGGTAGTCCCCAGCTATACCACTGAAGGGAGGCTGCTGGGGCATATCGTGCTGGGGACGGAGATGGTGGCTGCTGCTATAAAAGCGCTGAGGCAGGAAGGACAGGAATTCCCTGCGGAACTGGAATGGATGCTGAAGCACATGATTCTAAGCCATCATGGCGCGCTGGAGTTCGGCTCTCCGGTCATACCTCTATTTCCCGAAGCACTGCTCCTTAATTTCATGGACAACCTGGATGCCAAGATGCATGTGTTTTTAAACAAGATCAGCGAAAGCGGGGGAGAAAACGAGTATTTCACCAACTACGACAATTTCTTCGCCCAGCATTTCTTTAAATATAGGTACAACCTGGCGGAAGAATCCCAGCTGGAATAAATGATACGGACCGAATTTTTTGCTTGCCGCCAGTTCTTGTGTTTTACTGTTTTTATTGATATAATATCTTTCGCAGTTTGCATTTAGAATTATTATAAATTGCTGGATAACTGCCAAGGTCGACCGAAACGAGGTGAAAGTGATGAAGGAAAAGATCCATCCCAAATATTTTAAAACTACCGCCAGATGTGCCTGTGGCAACGAGGTTGAAGTCGGGTCCACCAAGGAAAACATAAAAGTCGAGATTTGTTCGAAATGTCACCCCTTCTATACCGGCGATAAGCTCAGGATCGTAGACACCGCGGGCAGGGTTGAAAAGTTCAAGAAGAAATACGGCTTGAATTAGTTGGACTATATGGTTGATCAGGCAGGACATTCGTTCCTGCTTTTTTTCTCTCCAATGCTGTTTTTGGACCAAGGTGAATGTATATGCTAAAAAAACCCAGTTATGGCGGCATGGCAGTAATCGAAGGGGTCATGATGAAAGGCCCCCGGGTAACATCCCTGGCAGTGCGCAGGCCGGATGGTAGTATTGTGGTGGAAAAAGAGCCCAACAGCGACCTGGGCAAACGTTTCCCCTTCCTAAAATGGCCCTTGCTGCGGGGCAGTTATGTATTGATCGAATCTATGGCGGTGGGCATAAGGATGCTCAACCGTTCGGCCAATCTTTCCCTGGATGAAGAAGAAGAGGAACTCAGTTCAGGAGAGATTCTGGTCACGGGGCTGATAGCCCTGCTTGTGGCAGTAGTTCTTTTCCTGGCCTTGCCGACCGCAATCGTGCATTTTACCAGGCAGTTCATGGGGGGGGTACTGGGGCAAAACCTGGTCGAAGGGCTGATCCGTATAGTATTCTTCCTGGTTTATGTCTATGCGATCTCCAAGATGCAGGAGATCCAGCGGGTGTTCATGTATCACGGAGCCGAACACAAGTCGATCCTGACCCTGGAAGCCGGGGAGGAACTGACAGTAGACGAAGCCCGCAAGCACAGCACTCTGCACCCGCGGTGCGGCACCAGCTTTTTATTGGTAGTCATGGTGATCTCCATCCTGGTGTTTGCTTTACTGGGCGAGGGTTCCCTCTTTTACCGCATCTGGTCCCGCCTGGCGGTTTTCCCTGTCGTAGCAGGCCTTGGTTATGAATTTATCAGATTTTCAGGGCAATACCACCGGCATCCCTGGGCCCGCATTCTCATCATTCCGGGCCTCTGGCTGCAAAAACTGACCACCCGGGAACCGGATGATGAGCAACTGGAGGTGGCCCTGGCTGCCCTGCGGGAAGTACTGGCGGAAGAGCCGGCAGTAGCTGCGGCTTGACCAGGGCAACCGGGGCTGAGATGCATAATGACAACCCCTTGAGGTTAAGGAGGAGCATATTTAAATGCTGCAAAAGTTAGAAAGTCTGGATAATAAATATAATGAACTGAATGATCTCTTGAGCGATCCCGCCATAATTGCCGACCAGAGCAGATATCAGAAATATGCCAAGGCACATTCTGAGCTCAGCGCTGTGGTGGGCGTTTACAGGGAGCTTAAGGCCGCTCTGCAAGGCATCGAAGATGCCAGGTCCATGCTGAAAGAAGACCCGGACGAAGAGTTCAAAGCCATGCTGATGGCAGAAATCGAAGAACTGGAAGCCAAGCAGGAACAGCTGGAGCAGCGCCTCAAGATATTATTGCTGCCCACAGATCCCAACGACGAAAAAAGCGTTATCATGGAGATAAGGGCGGGTACCGGCGGCGAAGAGGCGGCCCTGTTTGCGGCTGATCTGTTCCGCATGTATTCGCGCTACGCTGAGCAGCAAGGATGGAAGATAGACATCATGGATTCCCATTTCACCGAATTGGGGGGCATCAAGGAACTGATCTTTGTGGTGGACGGGCAGGGAGCATACAGCAAGCTCAAATATGAGTCGGGAGTGCATCGGGTACAGCGTATTCCTTCTACCGAATCAGGTGGCAGAATCCATACCTCGGCAGCCACTGTGGCGGTGCTGCCCGAGGCGGAGGAAGTAGAGGTAGACATCAACGAAAATGACCTGAAAATAGATGTTTATTGTGCCAGCGGGCCGGGAGGCCAGTGCGTCAACACCACCCAATCAGCAGTGAGGATAACCCACCTGCCCACCGGGCTGGTGGTAACCTGCCAGGACGAGAAATCCCAGCACAAGAACAAGGCCCAGGCCTTGAGGGTCATGCGTTCACGGCTAAAGGAACTCATGGAAGAGGAAAAAAACCAGGAGACTGCCGGTGCCCGGAAAAGCCAGGTCGGGACCGGTGACCGCAGCGAACGCATAAGGACCTATAATTTCCCGCAGGGCAGGGTCAGTGACCATCGCATAAATTTGACCCTGCATAAACTTGATCAGATTCTGGAAGGGCAACTGGGCGAGATCATCGATGCGCTGATGGCCAATGACCAGGCGGAGCGATTAAAACAGGTGAACTAAAGGTGCAGAAGAACTGGCGAATTAAAGATCTATTATTATGGACGACCCGGTATTTAGATGACCGGGGCATGCAGGAAGCTCGCCTGGAGGCTGAGATATTGCTGGCCCACGCGTTAGACAAGGACCGGGTTTATCTTTATGCTAATTACGAGAAACCAATCAACCAGGATGAAAGGGATGTCTATCGCAGCTATCTCAAGAGGAGAATTGCGGGCGAACCAGCCGCCTATATAGTAGGCAGGCAGGAGTTTATGTCCCTGGTATTCATGGTAAGCCCGGATGTATTGATACCCAGGCCTGACACAGAAGTGCTGGTAGAGACTATCTTGCGCCTGGCGGCCCAGGACGAAATCCAGCGGATCTGCGATGTAGGTACCGGTTCCGGTGCCATAGCCATTAGCCTGGCTGCCTACCTGCAGTCGGCCGAGGTCTTTGCCGTCGATATTTCAGCCCCAGCCTTGGCCATCGCCAGACAAAATGCTGACCGCCACCAGGTCCAGGTCGATTTCAGGCTGGGGGATCTATTGGAGCCCATGCGGGGGGAGGCCCCCCTGGATGTGATCGTCGCCAACCTCCCCTACGTGACCTCGCGGCAAATCCAGGAACTGGATCCCGGGGTCAAGGATTATGAACCCCGGCTGGCTTTATTGGCTTCCGGGGACGGGCTGGATTTATACCGCCGCATGATCCCCCAAGCCTTGCAATGCCTCCGACCAGGGGGATATCTGCTGATCGAAATAGATCCCCGCCAGAGCCGAGCTTCACAGCAGATGCTCAATGAGTTTACCAATGTCAGGATATTCCCGGACGGGGCAGGAAGGGATCGGCTGGTGTTAGGGAGGAGAAGTCACAGATGAAAACAAGCTACTTGCAGGTGGATGCCTCGAATCCTGAACCGGAGAAGATTGCAGCTGCGGTCCGGATAATAAAAGCGGGTGAGCTGGTGGCTTTCCCTACCGAAACTGTTTACGGTCTGGGTGCGGATGCTTTTCAGCCTGAAGCGGTAGCGAAGATATTCCGGGCGAAAGGAAGACCGGCCGAACATCCTTTGCTTGTGCACATCAGCCGGCCCCGGCAGATTGAATGTTTGGCCAAGGAGATCCCGGCTGGTGCAGAAAAATTGATGCAGCAATTCTGGCCGGGGCCATTATCCCTGATACTCCCGGCTGTGGATCAGGTGCCTGCCATTGTCAGAGGCGGGCGGGGCGGGGTAGGGCTGCGCATGCCGGATCATCCAGTAGCACTGGCATTGATCGACGGGGCAGGACCGCTGGCAGCTCCCAGTGCCAATCTATATGGCCGACCCAGTCCTACCTGTGCCCAGCATGTGCGTCAGGATTTAGACGGGCGGATCGCTTTGGTATTGGACGCTGGCGCAACCGGATCCGGATTGGAGTCTACCCTGGTAGATTTTTCCGTTATGCCAGCCAGGGTGCTGCGTTGGGGTGGGGTCCGTCCCGAGGAACTGGAGGCATGCCTGGGAGAAATACTCAGCGGGCCTGCATTTGATGCCGAAAAGTCCTATCGGACCCGGGTTAAAGTGGTTTTGAGTGCGGACCAGGAGGACTTCAGGAACCAGCAGAATGAGCTGATCCGTTCCGGTCAACCCTGGGGAAGGGTAGACCTGGAATCCACCGGGATGCCAACTGAACCCTGCCTGGGCAGGTCATTTAAGTTGAAATTGAGCCGGCGCGGAGATAATCTCTATGCAATTCTAAGGGAAGCTGAAGGAAAAAACCTGGAGACCCTGTTGTTTGCCCCCCTGGATGTGCGAACGGTCGGCCAGGCCCTGATAGACAGGCTGCACCGAGCCGCGCCACAGAAGCGGGTTTAAATATTTGCCCATTTGCAGATGGAGGAGATCGTGATGAAGATATTGTTTGTTTGCACGGGCAACACCTGCCGCAGTCCCATGGCAAGCGCCCTATTTTCGCGTCAACTGCAGTCCGGGGGAATAAAACTGGCTTCTAAAAATATTGAAGTCAGTACGGCGGGCTTGTTTGCCCAGGAGGGGGGGCAGGCTTCGCCCCTGGCCAAGCAGGTTATGCAGGAAATAGGACTGGATATCAGCCCCCACCGTACCACGCCCCTGCAGACCGCTCTCCTGACGGAGGCGGACCTGATCCTGACCATGACTGAGACGCAGAAGGATTTGCTGCAGCGAATGAGGGGGGACCTAAATCTGCCGGTTTACACCCTGGCAGAGTACGCTGGCGATGCGGCGCTGGAGGTGCCGGATCCCTATGGACAGGATATAAACGCGTACCGGCATACTTTAGCGCAGCTGGATTATCTGGTGGACAGGCTCCTGCGGAAAATAATAGAATCAGATTGAGGTGGATAGGATGCAAGTCATTATTGGCAGTGATCACGCCGGGGTACTCCTGAAAAAACAGCTGGTAGCATTTCTCTATGCGGAAGGGCATGAAGTACTGGATTGCGGCACTTTTAATGATGATCCGGTGGATTATCCGGATGTAGCTGAAAAAGTGGCCTTGGAAGTCAAGAGCAGAAGTATTCCGGGTATACTGGTATGCGGGACCGGCATCGGGGTTTCCATTGCGGCCAATAAGATCCCGGGGATTCGTGCTGCCCTGTGCCACGATCTCTTTACTGCCCAGTTAGCCAGGCAGCATAATGACGCTAATATTGTAGCGATAGGTTCGCGCATAACTGGTCCCGGGCTGGCGGAAGCCATAGTCAAAACTTTTCTGGATACTGATTTCCTGGCAGGAAGACATCAACGGCGAGTCGAAAAGATAATGGCACTGGAAAATAAATTTAGAGAGAGGGTTTAGAAGCTTGGACTATATCGAGAAGTATGTCAGACCGGTAGACCCGGAAATTGCGGAAGCCATTAACAATGAAGAGCTGAGGCAGGGCCGTAAACTCGAATTGATCGCTTCGGAAAATTTTGTGTCCCGGGCTGTAATGGCTGCTCAGGGTTCGGTGATGACCAACAAGTATGCTGAAGGTTATCCCGGTAAAAGATATTATGGCGGTTGCGAATTTGTCGATATAGCCGAAAGCCTGGCCATAGAAAG
>JAAZOA010000119.1 GCA_012798055.1 Syntrophomonadaceae bacterium
CTAGGTTGGCTGCTTGATCAGTCCGGGGAGAGGATCGATCAGGTGCTGCTCGGTATAATGCGGGCTCCATATAGCTATACTGGAGAAAATGTGGTGGAGATCAACTGTCATGGTGGTAATCTACCTTTGCGCAAGTGCTTGCAGCGCTGTTTGGAGGTGGGCATGCGTTTGGCGGAGCCAGGGGAATTCACGAAAAGGGCCTTTCTTAATGGTAAAATGGACCTGAGCCAGGCCGAAGCAGTGGTAGACGTGATCCGGGCCAAGACCGATCGCGGCTTGAAACTGGCCTTAAAGCAACTTGACGGCAGTTGGAGTGCTTTAGCGGGGATTGAAGACCAATTACTGCATTTGAATGCTGCCGTCGAAGCCAGTCTTGATTTCCCGGAAGAGGTTGGGGATGTTGACTATGGGCAGGCGGAGGTTATTTTGACCCAGGTAGGGATCGAACTTGACCGCATTATCGCTGCGGGGAAAAGAAACGAGGTTTACCGGGAGGGCATCAAAGTTGTCATTTGCGGCAAACCCAATGTGGGCAAGTCAAGCTTGCTTAACGCGTTGGTAAAAAAGGACAAGGCCATCGTCACAGCTATCCCGGGAACAACCCGGGACATAGTGGAAGATTTCATCAATATAAGGGGTATCCCGGTAAAGATAATGGACACAGCTGGCATAAGAATAACCGAAGATTATGTTGAACAGATCGGTGTTGCCAAATCCAAACAGGTAATCGAAGATGCAGACCTTGTGATTTTTATGGTGGACCTGAGTGAGGGCATAGACCAGGAGGATCTGGATATATACTCCCACCTGGAACGGGAACGGTTGATAGTGGTCGCCAACAAGGAGGATATAAAACCCCCCAAAATTGATGATCAGCAGCTAAAAGCCTGCTTTGGAGGGGTGCAGATAATCAGGGCTTCTATGATCAATGATTCTGGACTCGAGGCGCTTGAGACGGCCATAGAAGAAAAGGTCCAAGCTGGAGAAGTGCCCGGTGATGGACTGGAATTGATGGTGAGCCTGCGACAGGAAGAAGTTCTGTTAAGATGCCGGGCTCAGGTGGAAAATGCCTTGCGCAATCTGGGGCGTGTAACCCCCGATTGTTTGGGCGTTGATGTCTGGGGAGCGCTGGAAATATTGGGCGAGATCAGTGGCAAAACGCTGAAGGAAGAAGTTATCGACCGTATTTTCCATGATTTTTGTATAGGCAAATAGGGAGGAAACAATGGTTTACAATGCTGGGAGCTACCAGGTTATCGTTATCGGAGCAGGCCACGCCGGCTGTGAAGCGGCTCTGGCAGCAGCGCGCATGGGTTGCAACACTTTGCTCGTAACCATGAGCGTTGAGAACATTGCTTTAATGCCGTGCAACCCCTCTATCGGAGGACCGGCCAAAGCCCAATTGGTGCGGGAGATAGATGCTTTGGGCGGGGAAATGGCGATCAATATTGACAAATCGAGCATCCAGATGCGACTCATAAATACCGGCAAAGGTCCAGCCGTCCAGGCTTTGCGGGCCCAAGCCGATAAACACGAATATGGGCGGGAAATGATCAAGACCTTGTTGAACCAGGAAAGACTACAGCTTCTGATGGCCGAAGTTGAAGAAATTGAGAGTGAGGAAGGGAAGGTCAAAGCTATCATAACTCGCACCGGTGCCCGTTATGATTGTCAGACCCTGGTTTTAACTACCGGGACCTATCTCAAGGGGAGAATTATAGCTGGAGAAGTTATGTACGATGGGGGGCCGGGCAACCAGTTCCCGGCCGTCAGGCTGTCAGATAGCCTTAAGGGCATGGGGATTAAATTAGGTCGCTTCAAAACCGGGACCCCACCCAGGATTGATCGTAAGACGGTAGACTTTGCCAAAATGGTGGAGCACCCGGGTGACCCGGAACCCTGGCGATTTTCTTTCATCTCTCCTCCCCCGCATCGCCAGCAATTGCCCTGTTATTTGACCCACTCCACGCCAGAAACCCATAGGATAGTGATGGCGAACATCCAGCGAGCCCCCCTGTTTACCGGGGTGATAAAAGGAAAGGGACCGCGCTATTGCCCTTCTTTTGAAGATAAAGTAGTGCGCTTCTCCCACAAGGATTCCCATCAACTATTTATCGAACCGGAAGGCAGAGATACGGATGAAATGTATGTACAGGGACTCAACACCAGCCTTCCGGAGGATGTACAAATCCAGGTGCTCAGAAGCATCCCCGGTCTGGAAAAAGTGCACATGATCAGGACCGGGTACGCAATAGAGTATGATTATGTAATCCCTTCCCAGGCCAAATTGACCTTGGAAAACAAGGTAGTAGCAGGCCTTTTCACCGCGGGGCAGATAAATGGCACTTCGGGCTACGAGGAAGCAGCTGCCCAGGGACTGATCGCGGGAATAAATGCGGCTTGTAAAGTGCTTGAGAAAGAGCCGTTCATCTTGAAGCGGAGTGAAGCCTATATCGGCGTTTTGATCGACGATTTGGTTACCAAAGAAACCGATGAGCCATATCGACTTTTGACCTCCCGGGCCGAATACCGGCTCCTGCTGCGCCAGGATAATGCTGATCTGCGCCTGACGGAAAAAGGCCGCCAGATTGGCCTGGTAGATGACTACCGTTGGAGTATATACCAGTCAAAAAAACAGATGCTGGCAGAAAAGATGGACCAGCTGAAAAAAACCAGCTTTACCGCTGCAGATGCGCAAATGGCGGATTATTTAGCGCAGATCGACAGTGCTGCCCTGCGGGATCGTATTGCGCTGTGGGATTTACTGCGGCGCCCCGAAATAAAGATTGACGATTTCATAGCCCAGGGCTGGATACAAGTTGATGATCGGGCGATCATCGAACAGTTGGAAATCCAGGCTAAATATGAAGGCTACATCAATAAACAGCAGGAACAGGTTGAACGCTTCGAAAGAATGGAAAGCCGGTCGATTCATGCGGATATAGACTATGATGAAGTGTACAGTCTTTCCAACGAAGCCCTGCAGAAGTTAAAAGCCATTCGTCCTCAGTCTATAGGGCATGCTTCCCGGATTTCGGGAGTCACTCCAGCAGACATCAACATATTGTTGATTTGGATGGAGAAACGGAGGCTGTAGACACTATATATGGAAGAGAAACTCCAGGAATTCATCGGTTTGGTTGAAACGGAAAACCGGAAGCACAACCTGGTAAGCCGCCGTGCCACCCCGGCCGAGCTCTGGCAGCATATCGAGGATAGCCGGCGGGTGCTGGCCTGGGAGAAACTCAGCGGACTCACGCTGGTGGATATCGGCAGCGGTGCGGGGTTCCCGGGGTTGGTGCTGGCTATCTGCTGCCCGACCAGTCAGGTAACCCTGGTTGAATCTGACCTGAAAAAAAGCAGTTTTCTCATCCAGGCCAGCAAAGAACTGGAGCTTGACAACGTGCAGGTTATCCGGGACCGGGCTGAATCACTGGGCCGGGACCCCCGCTACAGGCAACGATTCGACGTCTGCAGCAGCCGCGCCGTAGCTTCCATGAGGATAGTGCTGGAGTATGCCCTGCCTCTGATTAAAATTAACGGGGCAGCCTGGTTGTGGAAAGGCAGCAACTACCAGCAGGAAATAGATGAGGCCC
>JAAZOA010000120.1 GCA_012798055.1 Syntrophomonadaceae bacterium
CATCAGTTGTTGGACCAAAGGATGACCGAGGAACAGGTTTTTAGACGGTTGACAGGTGAGTACCAGATTGACCTTGATAAGGCCCGCTTATTGATGGCGGTGGCCCGGGCCAACCGCCCCCTTTTCCCCGACCCCGGCCAATCGGGCTTCCGTCGGGCCAGCCTTTATATCGGCATTCCCTTCTGCCCCAGCCGCTGCTCCTACTGTTCATTCCCGGGAGCTGCCATTGGAAATTACTCTCAGGAAGTAGGTGCCTTTATGGATGCCCTGCTGATGGAAATGGAGACGGTAGGTGAATGCATCCAGGAGAAGAAGTGGCTCATAGATACAATCTATATAGGTGGCGGGACCCCTACAATATTGGCTAAACGAGACTGGGAGCGGCTATTCTCGGTGCTGAGGCAAAAATACATATCATCTGCAACCCAGGAGATCACTGTTGAAGCAGGTCGGCCAGATACATTGAACCTGCGCTTGCTGACGTTCCTGCAGCAAGCCGGTGTAGACCGCATCTGTGTCAATCCCCAAAGTATGCAGGACCAGACCCTGGAGCGGATCGGCCGCCGCCATGACCGGAAGATGGTGGCTGAAGCGGTGAGGTGGGCTCGCCAGGCGGGCATCAGGCACCTCAACATGGACATTATTGTGGGCCTGCCTGGTGAAGGAACGGCAGATTTCCTGAATACCGCACAGCAAGTGCTGGAGCTGGAACCGGACAATATCACCGTTCACACGCTCTCGGTCAAAAAAGGATCGGCGCTTTGCGTTAATCAGGGCCGGGCCATTTTACCCCAGGAGTCAACGGTGGTAGAAAAAGGGGTTAACGATCTGCGCCAGATGTTCGAAGCTGGAGGATACAGGCCCTATTATCTGTACCGTCAAAAATTCACGCGGGCTAACCTGGAGAATATCGGCTATAGCCTGGATCAAAGGGCATGCCTCTACAACGTGCGGATGATGGAGGAATGCCAGACCATCATTGGCCTAGGTGGTGGGGCGGGTAGCAAGTTCTTCGCAAACGGTCTGAGGAGTCTGGTCAATGTTCATAATCCCAAAGATCCCCAGAGTTACGTCAGAGCCCTGCCCCGGCTGCTAGCCCTCAAAGTTGACAAGCTAGGAGGCATTAAACTAGAATTATCCAGAGAATAAATGAGGTCGGAGGGCGATGGAATGGAGCTGAAAGCCCCCCGTGGCACCTATGACGTGTTGCCGCCGGAAACGGCAAAATGGCAATATGTAGAGGGAGTCTTACGGGATACCGCCAGGTTGTTCGGCTATAGCGAGGTTAGAACGCCTATTTTCGAGCACACTGAACTATTTGAGCGCGGTGTAGGCGATACCACCGATATCGTTACTAAAGAAATGTATACTTTTGAGGATAAAGCCAATCGCAGTTTGACCTTGCGCCCAGAAGGCACAGCCTCCTGCGTAAGGGCTTTGATCGAACATAGTGTGTATGGCGGAATCATGCCGGTCAAGTGGTATTACGGCGGCCCGATGTTTCGATATGATCGTCCCCAGGCCGGTAGATACCGGCAATTCTGTCAGTTCGGAGTCGAAGTATTCGGCAGTCACAGTCCTTTCGTAGATGCAGAAGTCATTATGTTATTGGTTGAGGTGCTGCAAAGACTGGGCTTAGACGGCTACGAACTGCATCTCAACTCAGTGGGGTGCCCAAAATGCCGTGAAATACACCGTCAAAAGCTTGTCGAACACATGGTGCCGGTCAAGGAACGGCTATGCCATGATTGCCAGACCCGTCTGGTAAAGAATCCCCTCCGGGTAATCGACTGCAAGGTGCGCGCCTGCCAGGAGGCAATAGCTGGTTTTCCAACCATGTACGACAACCTCTGCGAAACGTGTCATAATCATTATGCTCAGGTCAAAACCGTTTTGGGGGACAATGCCATCGCTTTCATCCAGGACCATAATCTGGTCAGGGGCCTGGATTACTATACCAACACAGCTTTTGAAATCCATATCCCGCAAATCGGCGCGCAGAGCGCCATAGGCGGAGGAGGCCGATACAACGGGTTGATCCAAGCAATCGGCGGCCCGGATCTTCCAGGCATTGGTTTTGCAATAGGCATGGAGCGTTTGCTCCTGGCGCTGGAAACCCGGCCAGGGGCTCAACGCGTCGGGGAAGAAGGACGTCTGCAGGTGTTTTTGGCGGTTCAGGATGAAAAATATTCAGCGCTGGCTATGCGCCTACTGGACCGGATCAGGAGAACGGGAATAATATCGGACCGGGATTATAATCAGCGCAGCATGAAAGCCCAGATGAAGTATGCTGACAAACTGGGAGCGCGCATCGTCGTAGTACTGGGCGAAGCTGAACTGGCCAGGGGAACCCTGGTAGTAAGAGATATGCTTTCCCGGGAACAGCAGGAAGTGCCAACCGAGTCCTTGACCGCGGTGCTGAAGGACTTGCTGGCCTAGATAGATGGGGAGGACAAGGAATTTATGAAGAGGACACATATGGCTACAGATATCGATTTGGGTATGGTCGGAGAGCGGGTGACCCTTTGTGGCTGGGTCGATTCCAGGCGTGACCATGGGGGCCTTATTTTTATCGACCTGCGCGATCGCTCCGGCATAATACAAGCAGTATTCAATCCCGAGCTGGATGAGGCATCATTCCACCTGGCCGAGAGTGTCAGGGGAGAATATGTGGTGGCAGTCCAGGGGGAGGTCAGGGAGCGGCCTAAAGAAACGGAAA
>JAAZOA010000121.1 GCA_012798055.1 Syntrophomonadaceae bacterium
ATGGGTAATGGTGCTCAAAGCATCAACCGTCTCTCCATTCAGCATGATATCCAGCTTAACCAGCTCCGATACTTCATAACCGCGCAAGTCGTAATCAAGGGAAGCATAGCCCCGGGTTCGGGATTTGAGCCCATCGAAAAAATCGACCAAGATTTCTGCCAGAGGCAGATTGTAACTGATCATGACCCGGTGAGGAGTCAGGTATTCCATATTAATGAAAGAACCGCGTTTTTCCTGACAGAGTTCCATAACCGTCCCAACATATTCGTTGGGTACCATGATTGAAGCCCTAACATAAGGTTCCAGGACCTTCTCGATCCTTTGCGGCTCGGGCCAGCGGCTGGGATTGCGAACATCCAACTCGGATCCGTCAGTGAGCACGATGCGATATATTACGCTGGGAGCGGTTGCCATCAGAGTCAGATCATATTCCCTTTCCAACCGTTCCCTGACGATTTCCAGGTGCAATAGACCCAGGAAACCGCAACGGAATCCTAACCCCAGGGCATCAGACGATTCGGGTTCGTACATCAGGGAAGAATCATTGAGTTTCAATTTTTCCAGGGCATCCCGCAGTCTCTCGAAATCACTGTTTTCCAAGGGGTAGAGGCCGCAAAACACAACCGGTTTTACCTCCTGATATCCTGCCAATGGGCGCGGCGCAGGAGATAGAGCATTTGTGATGGTATCACCTACCTTGGTATCAGTAACATTCTTGATGGCTGCTGCCAAGTACCCTACCTCTCCTGCGGTCAGGCATTCCACCGGGGTCATGTAGGGGGAAAGCACTCCGATTTCAGTGACCTCGAAATCTTTGCCGGAGGACATCATACGAATCATGTCGCCCTTGCGCAGTTCACCACCATAGACTCTTATATAGGAGATAGCTCCTTTATAGGGGTCGAAATATGAATCGAAAATAAGTGCCTGCAAATGGGATTTCTCATCCCCATGGGGCGCAGGAATGCGCGAAACAATGGCTTCCAACACATCCTCGATGCCAATGCCCAATTTCGCAGAGATCGGGATTATTTCTTGTTTGTCAAGGCCGAGCACATCTTCCATCTCTTGTTTGACAACTTCAGGCTCGGCTCCAGGCAGATCTATTTTGTTGACTACTCCGATGATCTCCAGGTTCATGTCCATAGCCATATAGACATTGGCCAAAGTCTGGGCCTCTATCCCCTGAGAAGCGTCTACCACCAGCAAAGCCCCCTCGCAAGCAGCCAGGCTGCGAGACACCTCATATGCAAAATCCACATGCCCCGGGGTATCGATGAGATTCAGTATATATTTCTGCCCATCCCGGGCTAAATAGTTGAGCCGCACTGGTTGGAGCTTTATCGTAATACCCTTTTCCCGCTCCAAATCCATCTTGTCCAAAAATTGTTCCCGCATCTCCCTGGCGGTCAAGGCTCCCGTTATTTGCAGAAGACGGTCGGCCAAGGTGGATTTGCCATGATCGATATGGGCAATAATGCTGAAGTTTCTGATTTTATCCTGCAAAGTTAACCCTCCATAAAGCGGGGCTGGTTAGTCCAGCCCCTGGTCGCCATCAATTATACCCTATCGGCGGCGGATTCATCAAATGAACTGCTGGAAGCGGGATTCTGGTAGGCAAAACTGACTGCTTCTGCTATGCTAGAAAATGATCAACTAGAGGAGAGAGGGCACGAGGGGTGGAAACAATCTTAA
>JAAZOA010000122.1 GCA_012798055.1 Syntrophomonadaceae bacterium
AGCTGCCACCAGTAACCAAATGTTCCGCAGAATTGATGACTTTTTATCCATGCATGACATCGAAACCCCAGTTCGTTTGCTTCACAGCACAGCATGGTTGGTTGATAAATTCTCTCCGGCTAGGGATCCCGAATTGGATGCTGATGGTGAACTTGCCCGTCAATGGTTTGAACCACAACGTAGAGGTTTGTTGTCACCTTGGGCGGTAGGGACAGTCGACCAGGCAATGATGGCAGCCCTGAAAATTAAGTACCAATTCTTAAGGTTGCTTGGTTTGTCCAGCAAAGTCCTGATTATTGATGAGGCGCATGCCTATGATGTGTATATGACTACCATTCTGGAGCGGCTTCTTTCATGGTGCAGCGTTCTTCAGATACCGGTGATAATTTTGTCTGCAACCCTTCCCGCTGATAAACGCAGATCTCTCATGCAGGCCTATGCTGGGCACATAACCGCCCCAGGTTTGGTTAGCTCAGGCAAAGACTACCCCCAGCTTACCCACGTTGATCTCTCAGGCAACATTACGGAAAGAACAATATGTACAGTTCATGGTCAGAATGTAGTTGATGTGGATATCTGGCCGGGTGCTCTGGGGGACTGGGAAAGGGTGGCTGATAGAGCGGTACTAATGGCTGGGAAAGGCGGTTGTATTTGTGTCATCGTAAATACGGTAAAAGAAGCCCAACAACTTTACAAGATTGTATCGGAACGGGCGGATGAAACGATATGGGTAAGGCTCTTTCATAGCCGTTATTGTGTCGGAGACCGGCTAGAGATCGAGCGAGTATGTCTCAAGGCTTTTGGTAAAACTTCATTGTTGGCTGAGCAAAGGGGTGGTAATTCTTCAAGACCAGCCAAAGCAATACTTATAGCTACCCAGGTTGTTGAGCAAAGCCTTGACCTGGATTTTGATGCAATGATTACTGCCCTTGCTCCTATAGACCTAATTTTACAGCGGATGGGAAGAATGCACCGCCACGAAGGGAGAAAAAGGCCTCCTGACTATGCTAAGCCAGTCTTAACTGTACTGTCGCCTCATGATGGCGGAGACCTAGGGCCTTCAGCTTATGTCTACGAACCGTGGCTTCTGAGAAAGACCCTCGAGATACTCCGGCATTATGAACACATAAGTACGGCAAATGATATTCGCCCGTTGATTGAAAAGGTGTATAGCGAAATCCCTGCACCAAATCATCAAAATTATGATGACTGGGCGGAAATGATCAACAAAATTGAGGATGACAAGAATAAGGCCAGAGTATACCTTTTACCCCAACCCAACAAGGACCAGTTTACCCTGAGCATGATTCAGGAAAAATTTGCTGATCCGGAGGCATCATCAGAATGGTTCCGTGCTCGAACCAGACAGGGAGACGATAATTGTCAGGTTATACTCTTGGATCCGGCTGATTTTAGCCACATCGGAGATAAGGCATATATGATCAGCCTGGATCAGGCCAAGAAAATCATGCTGTCAATGGTAAATATCCCAGCCTACTGGCTGGCCAACACTAGCCCAGCTGAGGGGTTTACTGCAATGGTAGAAGGCACCGGTCGCTTATCAGGCAGGAACCTACTGGAAATCAGGGAAGGGAGATGGGAAGGCCAAGATTCATCGAAAAGGGGGGTTAACTTGATTTATGATAAGATTTTCGGTGCCCGGCTAGAAAGGAAGTGATATTGTGTGACCCATTTTGATGTTTTGCGACAATCATGGATTCCTGCCGAGGGAATCGATGGAGTAGTCAAAGAATACGGAATCTTAGATATATTATTACAAGCTAAGTCATTGCGCTCAATCGTGGATTCCTCCCCTTTGTTTCAGTATGGAATGTATCGACTGCTAATAGCCTTGCTGTCAGATGCCATCAGACCTAGGAATATAGATGACCTGCTGGAGCTCTTTGAACAGGGTGAATTTCCCTTGGAGCTGCTAAACAATTATATTGCGGAATGCGAGAAGGATGGCCCTTGCTTCGATCTTTTCGATAAACACAAACCCTTCCTGCAATCTGCTTATGATGAGGATTTAGATAAAACCATACGTTCAGTGGCGTTGCTGGCCTATGAGTTGCCCAGCGGTAACAATACTACCCATTTTGACCATAGAGCCGAATCTGAACATGCCTTTTGTCCGGAAATATGCGCAAGGGCTCTAACCGCCATCAATGTCTTTTGTACGGCCGGATTGCAGGGACCCTCCGGAATCAATGGAGCCCCGCCCTGGTATGTTTTGGTTCGGGGTGGCAACTTATTCGAGACCTTAATCCTTAACATATGGATTCCCAATTTGGAACTACCCTTTGATGATCCTCCCATAGCTTGGCGCAACCGGAGTCGCATAATACCAGGGCAATCAGTAAAGCGGACTTCCTACCTGTATGGATTGACATGGCAACCACGCCGCATATTGCTACAACCGCTGGAGGAAAATGGAGTGTGCTCTTACAGTGGTAAACTCAGCAATGTTATGATCAGACAGATGTACTTTCAAAAAGGGTGGAAATTTGAGGGCTATGCATTGTGGACGGATCCTCACACCCCCCGATCAATTAGCGAAGATGCGGTTAGTAGCGTTAAGCCCAGAGAGGGGAAAGCTGTATGGCGTGATCTTGCCCCCTTCCTATTGAGTAC
>JAAZOA010000123.1 GCA_012798055.1 Syntrophomonadaceae bacterium
AAACCGGCTGGCCTGGATCGCGATAATTCTCTATGCCGCTAACAGTCTGCATGGCTCTAACTCCTTGCCGGTATGATTTGTGCCCGCTCGACCGGGCTAATCAGCCCGAGGGCACAATACTTTCAGGGGCCTGATTTCGGTTCCCGCTGCCAGAATTGAAGCCTGGGCGATGGCAGCCAGGCTGTCTGCAGGGCTGTATACTCTGATGACCCCGCTAATGCCTGGTGAGGATACTACTATCCTGTTCACATTGCATATTGCCTGCATCTGCGCGGAGGAAACCGTAAGCCTGGGTAGATGGTCCAACGGGAAATCCGCCGGGAGAATCCATTCCTGCCAGGCATTTCCGTTTTGCTTTATTTCATCCAGTCCGTGAGCGGTCTCGATGGCAAAAACACCGGCCCGAGTCCTCACCAAAGCTGAAAGGAAGGCCCCCGTGCCCAACTCCATGCCTATGTCATGACATAGAGAACGTATATAAGTCCCTTGGGAACAACCTACCTCCAGTGTGATTACCGGTCGTCCTTCCAGGTCCTTACTGATTGCCTCAAGCCGCAGGAACTTTATCTCCACCTCCCGGGACTCTCTTTCAACGGTAATGCCCCGGCGAGCCAATTCATAGAGCCTGGCCCCCTGATGATGAACTGCAGAATACATGGGGGGTATCTGGCTGATAGTACCGGTGAAACGGCGCAGGACTTCAGGCAGCATCTCCGCGGCAAAATCCAGGTGCTGCTTATAAGTTATATTGCCCCAGGCATCGAGGGTATCCGATACTCCTCCCAGGGTCATCTGCGCCCGGTATACTTTGTCTGTGTCTTTGACATATTCTATCAACCGGGTAGCGTGGCCTACAGCCACCGGAAGAACCCCGGAAGCCATAGGGTCTAAGGTCCCCAGATGCCCCAATTTGGTCCGGGGAATTAATCTTTGGAGCTGTTTGACAACTCCAAATGAAGTTATACCCTGGGGTTTGTCAACATTGATAAAACCATCCACCTATTCCATCACGCCTTCTACCGCCAATACTACTTCTCGTTCGGCGTCTTCCATGGGGCCTGCGTGCCGGCACCCCGACGCCCGGCGGTGGCCGCCTCCTCCGAACTGAGCAGCTATAGCCGCCACATCTATGGCGCCCTTGGAGCGAAAACCTACCTTAATCTCCCCGGGGCTGATCTCCCGGAACATCAAGGCTACCTCAACTTCTTTAACATTCAGGGCATGGTTTATGATGCCTTCCGGGCAGATATCGATAGCTCCGATGGCATTGACCGCATCGTAATTCAGAATCATCCAGGCGATTTTGCCGTTGGCGCTGAAATTCATGTTTTGCAGGGCCAGGCACAGCAGTTTGAGCTCCGCTCTGCTCTTGGATTCAAACAGGTGGTGCTTGATCTTGTCCAGGTCGGCACCTTTTTCACGCAGATAAGCCAGCGCCCGGAAGGTGGAACCACTGGTGCTATTATGCTGAAAGCCGCCGGTGTCCTGCAATATGCCTATATACAAAGCATTGGCGATATCATAAGTGATCTCTACCTTCAGTTTCAGGAGCACCTCGAGGACCATTTCCGATGTGGATGAAGCCTGGTCGTCCACGTAATTCCAGCGGGCAAACCTGGTGTTGCTGTGGTGATGATCGATATTGAACTTGTTGCGGCAGTCTCTTACTATGCGTTCTACCACACTCCCAGCCCGGTCGGGATCCGAGCAATCCAGGAATATGACCTGCTCAAATCCCTCAGTCAAATTATCCGGTGATAGTATGGCCTGGCTGCCCTCCAGATAGCGATATATGGCCGGGACCGGATCCTCCAACAGCGCTTTGACCTTTTTCCCCAACCCGACCAATCCCAAGTACATACCGACCAGAGATCCTATGCAATCACCGTCAGGGATGGAATGGCCGATCAGCAAGAAATCGTCCCGGTTGCGGATCGCCCTCACCAATTTGCTAACATCACTCATCGACATTTTCCTCTGCTTTTGCCCCCTCTGCGAGACTGTCCAGTAAAGTCGAGATTTTGATGCCTTGTTCGATGGAATGGTCCAATCTGAATTCCAGTTCAGGTGCATGCCGGACCTGAATTGCGCTGGCAAGTTCCGACCTTATATATCCCCGGGCCTTCTGCAGCGCCTGCATGGCAGCTGCCTGCTCTTCTTCGGTCCCCAGGATGCTGAAATAGATCCTGGCATGGCTGATATCCTGGGCCACGTCAACCCTGGTTATGGACACCGCTTTACCCTCAATGCGCGGATCCTTCATGTGTTCATGGACTATGGCCGCCATAACCCGTTTGATTTCCACGGCCATCCTTTCCTGTCTGCGCTTACCCATTCGTTCACCTCATTAGGGTCTGGCTGCCGGGAGGATCAAAGCTCCCGGGCGATTTCCTCCATAGTGAAAGCCTCGATGATATCTCCCTCTTTGACATCATTGAAATCTTTTACCCCTATGCCGCATTCATAACCTTCGACTACCTCTTTTACGTCATCTTTGAATCTCTTCAGTGAAGCCATTTTGCCTTCATAGATGATGACCGAATCGCGCAATACCCGGATATCAGCATTCCTCTGCAATTTGCCGTCGATAATGTACGATCCTGCAATAGTGCCCACATTGGGTACCTTGAAGGTTGCTCTGACTTCTGCCCGGCCCAAGTATTTCTCGCGATACTCGGGTTCCAACAAGCCGACCATGGCTTTCTTCACATCTTCGATGGCTTCATAAATGACCCGGTACAAGCGGACATCGATCTTCTCGTCCTCCCCATATTTTCGGGCTTTAACATCAGGACGGACGTTGAAGCCGATTATGATGGCATTCGAAGCCGAAGCCAGCATTATGTCGGTCTCCGTTATGGCCCCCACTGCTGAATGGATCACATTGACTTTGACCTCGCTGGTGCTCAGGCGCAGCAAAGACTGGGACAGGGCTTCGATCGACCCCTGGACATCACCTTTGATTATCAGGTTGAGTTCCTTCATGCCAGTATTCTGCATTTGCTTGAAGAAATCATCCAGTGAAATCTTGCTGCTTTGTTTCTGATCTTCCAGTTTCTTCTCACTGAGGCGCAAGCTGGCGATATCCTTGGCTGTCTTTTCATCACAGACTACGACTCTTTCCCCTACTTCGGGCACGTCTGACCAACCCGTAATTTCAACCGGCATGGACGGGTAGGCCAAATCCACCTTGCGCCCCCGGTAGTCGGTCATGGCCCGTACTTTACACCAGGTGAAACCGCAGACTATACAGTCCCCCACCTTCAAAGTGCCCTTCTGCACCAGCAGGGTCGCCACTGCCCCCTTGCCTTTGTCCAGCTGTGCTTCGATCACTACCCCTTCCGCAGGACGGTTAGGATTGGCCCGGAGATCATTCACCTCTGCCAGCAGGAGCACCATCTCCAACAGGTTGTCGATCCCCATACCGTTTTTGGCTGAGACCGGGATGAACATGGTATCTCCGCCCCATTCCTCAGGAACGATACCGTATTCGGTGAGTTGTTGTTTTACCTTATCCGGATTGACATCCGGCTTGTCCATCTTGTTCAAAGCCACCAGGAAAGGCACTTTGGCTGCTTTGATGTGGTTTATGGCTTCGATAGTCTGCGGCATCACCCCGTCATCCGCTGCGACTACCAGGACCACGATATCAGTCAAATTCGCTCCCCGGGCCCGCATGGCAGTGAAAGCCTCATGGCCTGGAGTGTCGATAAAAGTAATGCGGTTGCCATTGATCGTGACCTGGTATGCTCCGATATGCTGGGTGATTCCACCCGCTTCACCGGATACCACATCCGCTTTGCGTATCTTGTCCAAAAGGGAAGTCTTGCCGTGGTCCACGTG
>JAAZOA010000124.1 GCA_012798055.1 Syntrophomonadaceae bacterium
ATCATCATCATCCACCGCCAGTACCGCTACCGCCCCGGCATGTTCGACTACTTCCCGGATGCTCCGGTTGCCGTCCGGCAGGCTGACTGTATCCACTCTAACTTTTATTACCCGGCCCGCATATATTTCCCGGGTAGACAGGGTCTTTTCCGTAAGATCCATCCTCGCCTATTCCTCCCCATTCATATTTGAACCGCTTCCTCAATGATGCTTAAAACCCAGCGGGCATCGTTCACCAGGTCTTCCACCCTTATATATTCCTCAGTGCTGTGTACTGCGTTCATCCCTATACCCAGATTGGCGCAGCGGATGTTGTGGCCGTTTACGACACTGGCATCGCTTCCGCCTCCGGTGCTGATAAGCCTGGTAGTAAGTCCTATCCTATCTGCAGCCCTTTGGGCCAGTTTCACCACATCCTCATCCGGCGAGAGGGTGGTCTCCGGATACAAAAGACTTATTTCAACTTCCGCTTTGCAGCCGTTTTGGGTGACCTCGGTGCTGAAAATTTCCGCAAGTTGTCCTGTCAGTTGCTCGAGCTTGCTGCGTTTAAGACTCCGGGCTTCTCCCTTCACCCTGCAGCTGGCAGCCACAATATTGCGGGCCAGCCCCCCCTCGATTACCCCAAAATTGCAGGTGGTTTCCTCGTCAATACGGCCGCACGGCATCTTGGCCAGGGCTTTGGCCATTACCTGAATGGCATTCAGGCCATCCTCGGGATTGATGCCGGCATGTGCCGCCCGGCCTTTGACCAGGTATTCGATTTCGTTCTGGCATGGGGACTGGGTCACAATGGTTCCCGGTGCTCCCCCGCTGTCCAATACGTAGCCTATACGGGCCTGCAGCTTAGCAAAATCGAAGTTTTTGGCTCCCAAAAGGCCCTGCTCCTCGCTGACGGTAAACAACAGCTCCAAAGGAGGATGAGGCAGCCGGTTTTCCATAATCACCTCTATTGCCTCTAAGATAGCAGCTATCCCCGCTTTGTCATCAGCACCAAGAATAGTCTGGCCTTCACTCCTGATGATTTCATCGGGACCGCGGACCGCTTTGATGTTATGACCGGGAACAACGGTGTCCATGTGGGTGACCAACAATATTGTATTTCCGGCCAGGGTTCCAGGCACCTTGACCAGTAGATTGCCTGATTCACCCTGCAATATCTCCCCCGCTCCGTCTTCCGACAACTGGAATCCCCAGCGCC
Organism: Syntrophomonadaceae bacterium; assembly: GCA_012798055.1. Classification (GTDB taxonomy): domain Bacteria; phylum Bacillota; class Syntrophomonadia; order Syntrophomonadales; family Syntrophomonadaceae; genus PHAA01. The sequence continues at coordinate 1,199 of JAAZOA010000124.1, forward strand.
CGAACTCGCGCTTCAGCAGGTCCCGGAAAGCCCCCTCCTGCTTGGAGACCGAGTCAACCGCCACCATATTCATGAAATTGTTAACCAGCCTTTCCCGGTTGATCATGCCGGTCTATTCCTCCTCGCTCAAAGAATCAGCTCCTCTTAGGAATCGATACTCTGTTAATTAGCATAATCATACCATATCAGTCTTGCTCATCCTCGGCAATCCTGGGCTGGGTTTCTGGCCGCCACAACTGATCGACACGACTTCGGGACAGATAATAGCCGGCTTGGTGGTCCAAACCGGCTGCAGATGTCCGTACACTGTGTTCAATATTGTTTGACTTTTTTCTTCTTCTCCAGCATTTCCTCTTCCTTGATCTTCTCTTCCATTTCCTCCAAATCTGCCATTGCTTCGATTTTATCAATCTCTTCTTTTATTGCTTGTTGCTCATCTTTATCAACCAATTCTGCCATACTTCTGACCTCCTTGTTGAAAAATTGTGGTTTGTTAGTCTTTACCGTTGGAGCCATCCGGTGACAAAGCAAATCAGGATAAACAGAGCCTTCCTATATTCAATTATATCAGAGAATGATCTCGACCCTAATCATGCTTGAAATTCCTGCAATTTATTTTTCCCCACTTTTAACATTTTATGTATATCAATTGTATATAATAGATAATAGATACATAAATAACCATAGCGGGAGTCCTTTTTGAGTTTTGAATGCGGCTGAAGGTCCAGACCGCCCTAATCCAGTATGTTAGAGGAGGATAAATATGGATTGTCTCAAAGCTGAAAACATTGTAAATGGGTATGCAGCTGCAGTGGCCAAAGGTTTTTTGGACAGGGACCTGGTGCGATACGAGTCCTGGCTGCCCTGCTCCAAAGACAGGATAGTAAGCGCATACAAAATATTTTTTGCCTATGTGATCAAGTTTAAAACCCTGTCAAGGGATGATTTCAAAAAGCATCTCATGATATTAAACTATATCGATACTTTTGTTGAAGATGCGCAAGCAACCAAAATAAATGTTTTCTGGAAACTGGACACTGATGCCAAAAAGGAATTCCAGGAACAGTATCCAGAGATAACCCCGCTTTGCAAGTATTATTCTGACCATATCCTCATCAGTAAAGGTTATGAAGATGTCATAAATTTCGTTCAGGAAGTGCAGAAGCTGGATTGCCATAGTCAGTTTTATTGCCGGAAAATTTACGAATTGGCGCAAATAAAGTATCTGCCAAGATACGAAAAATTTTTCCGTAATTCTTCGCTTTCAGTGGGTTGATCGGAAGATTACATTTTTGATGAATAAAGTTGATGCAAACCAAAAACCCGCCGTATGTCGCGGGTTTGTTTGTTGTTGGACCCCAATCTTTTGGAGATCATACCTGATCAACATCACATGGTGCTTCCTACCCTAATATCAGCTTACCTTACTGGCCATCCTCAATTTGTCAGCTATGATTGCTATGAATTCCGAATTGGTGGGTTTGCCCTTTTCGCCATTGTTGGCGAAGCCGAAAAAGCGATTGAGTCGGTTGGCATCGCCCCTCTCCCAGGCTAGCTCTATGGCATGGCGAATGGCTCGCTCTACCCTGCTGGGAGTAGTATTATACTGCCTGGCTAGGTTTGGATACAATTCTTTGGTAACTGCACCCAGGTAATTTATATCCTGGGTAACCATCATAATGGCTCCCCTGAGATACTGATAACCCTTAATATGAGCCGGCACCCCGATATCGTATATGATTTTGGTTACCTCCTGCTCCAGGTTTCTTATGGGCGAGATTGGCCTTGATATAAGGGGCGATTCCCTTTTTTCAAACACTGGTTTTGTATCCCAGGCCACCTGTCTGATTCTTTCACCTAAAACCTCAATTTCAAAAGGTTTCAATATATAATAATCCGCCCCTAAATTCTGAGCCTTGTGGGTAATATGCTCCTGACCGAAGGCAGTCAGGATTATTATCTTGGGGCGGGGCGTGAGCTTCATCTCTTCCATCTTTTCCAAGACACCTATCCCATCAAGATAGGGCATGATCACGTCCAAAACGATAACATCGACTTCTCTTTGCGTTAAAATGTCCAGTGCTTCCACGCCGTTTGAACAGAATCCCACCGGTTCGAAATCGGTTTCATTCAGAAAATAGTCTTTTAAAATACTGCAGAATTCCCGATTGTCATCGGCTACCAGGACTCTCAGCTTTCCCTTGTAGTCAAACATCAAAATTATCCCCCCACTTGGAATAATGTATCCCTAATAAACCATGGTGTACACTTTTCGATAACCGTCGGCATATACCTTCTTTTTATTTGCACCAAATATCACAAAATTCTGCCATATACCGTCAAACATGAGAAGCGGCCCCTAAAGCCCTCTCCGAAAATCCCCATATTGGGGGACTCTGCATCTGCGCTGATGCAACTGCCCGTGTCGCCAAAATCGAAACATGTCGATATTTTAACACCCTGCAACTCTGGACAGAGCAATTCATGTTTCACGCTTCAGACCGCAGTTAATTCTCAGCCTGCCTTATCATAGCCCGGGCGTGTTCCAGCGTCAGTTCCGAGTAATTTTCCCCATCCAACATCCGGGCCAGTTCTCTGACTTTGTCTTCCTCATCCAGGACCCTGACCCGGGTAAAAGTCTGCCCTTCGGCCACGTGTTTCTCGATCACCATGTTGCGTTGACCCAAGCAGGCTACCTGTGGAGCATGGGTTACGAGGATCAACTGGTGGCTGGGTGCCAGACCTGCCAGTTTGCGGGCCACAGCGTTCAGGGCAGTCCCGCCCAGGCCTACGTCTATTTCGTCGAAAATCAGAGTTGGGATACTGTAGACTTCAGCCAGCACCTTTTTGAGCGCCAGGATGAAGCGGGAGATCTCTCCGCCCGAAGCATTGCGGGCAACTGGCTTTAAATCGATACCGGGGTTTGGTGAAAAAAGAAATTCTACCGAATCCAAACCATGGACCGTGGGTACAGAAGTGGTTGTCACCGCCACTTCGAACTTTATGTCAGGCATGCTTAGTTCCAGCAGTTCTTCATGCACCTTTTTCTGGAGGGCCATGCCTGAATGATGCCTTTTGGAGCTCAATTCCCCTGCTTTTTCCATATAATGGAGCATAATCCCCTCAAGCTCGGTGGATAGTTCTACCTGCTGTTCCTCGCTGCTCTCAAGGTTTTTCAGCTCGCGGCGGGCCTGATCTAAATAGTTCAGGACTGCGCCGACATTCTCTCCGTATTTGTTCTTGAGCTTGCCGATCAAATATAGCCGGTCTTCACAAGCTTCCAATTCCCCCGGTTCAAATTCCAGTTGCTCCTTGAACCTGGAGATGCGGTTGCTCAAATCCTGCAATGTGTAATACACGTTTTCCAGTGGATCCATCAGCTCAGCGAAAAAGTTGTCTCGGCGGTTGGCAGCCACTATGTCAATTGCTGCCGCCACTTGATCATATGCGCTCGATCCAGTCTCGGCCACGTAGATCAATTCCAGGATCCGGCTTGATGCGGTCAGCAGCTTGCCCGCATCCTTGATCCGGTCCCGGGTCGCCTTCAGCCGCTCCTCTTCTCCTTCCTGCAGTTTGCTGTCCTCGATTTCCTTGATCTGATAAGACAGGAAATCGAGTCGCTGCATTCGGTTTTGGCGGTTTAGCACCAACTCTTCCATTTGGCGCTGCTTGTCTGCCAGCAGGCGATAAAGGTAAGCCACTTGTTTGGGCAGTTCAGCCAAATCGTTTGCATATCGATCCACATATTCCAGGAATTTGGATGGCTGCAGAATATTCTGCCGGTCACTCTGCAGGTGAATATCCACCAGGTATGAGCTTAGGTTCTTGAGCAGACTAGCAGTGACATTGCGGCCGTTGATTCTGGCGGACGTCCTGCCACTGGGGTGGATCTCCCGGCTGAGTATTATAATGTCGCCGTCATCTTCTTCAACCAGACCCTGCTGGAACAAAAAAATACGAGCCTCCGCGTTACAGCTCACATCGAACACTGCTTCTACCAAAGCCTTGCGGCTTGTATCCCGGATGAAGCTGTTATTTATCCTGTCCCCCAGTGCGACTCCCAAGGCATCCACAATGATGGATTTACCGGCTCCGGTTTCCCCGGTCAGTACATTGATGCCCGGGGCGAATTCCAAGCGCAGTTCATCGATTAGGATGAAGTTATGTATATAAATTTCCTGCAGCATTCACATACCTCACTGCCCGACCCGGTTATTCCGGCAATAATTCCCGGAACAACTGCATCACTTCCACAATTGCCTCTC
>JAAZOA010000125.1 GCA_012798055.1 Syntrophomonadaceae bacterium
CTACGGCCTCCAGGTCGGTGACCGGAACATATTGCGCCCGGCCCAGATCAGACAGCATGGCGTGTTCCGGCCCGATGCCTGGATAATCCAGCCCCGCTGAAATGGAGTAGACAGGAGCTATCTGTCCATATTCATCCTGGCAGAAATATGATTTCATACCGTGAAATACTCCCAGGCTGCCGGTGGCAATGGTGGCCGCGGTCAGAGGGCTTGCGATCCCCAGGCCTGCGGCTTCACAACCGATAAGTTGCACCGCAGGATCATCGATAAACTCGTAGAAAGCACCCATAGCATTGCTCCCCCCGCCCACACAGGCTATTACCGCATCCGGCAGTCGTCCTTCCTTATCCTGCAGCTGGGCCTTTATCTCCTGACCGATCACCTTCTGAAAATCTCGCACGATGGTGGGATAGGGGTGGGGCCCCATAACCGATCCCAGGACATAATAGGTATCGTCTATGCGTGATACCCATTCCCGGAAGGTCTCACTGACTGCGTCCTTCAGGGTCTGGGTTCCGCTTTCCACGACATGGACTTTGGCTCCCAGCAGTTCCATCCGGTAAACATTCAGGACCTGGCGCTCTGTGTCTTCCTTGCCCATGAAGATCTCACATTCCAAGCCCATCAGGGCAGCAGCCGTGGCTGTCGCCACCCCGTGCTGTCCGGCGCCGGTTTCAGCGATCAACCTGGTCTTGCCCATCTTTTTGGCAAGTAGTGCCTGGCCCAACACATTATTGATTTTGTGGGATCCAGTATGATTCAGGTCCTCCCTCTTCAGGTATATCTTGGCCCCCCCCAGGTCGCGGGTCATCTTTTCTGCAAAGTATAGGCGCGAGGGGCGTCCGGCATATTCGCGCAGCAATTGATCCAGTTCCTGCTGGAACTCCTGGTCCTGGCGGAATTTTTCATATGCATTTTCCAGTTCCATGACTGCATTCATAAGGGTCTCGGGGATATACTGCCCGCCATGGATCCCAAATCTTCCTTTCTTCATAATTATCTGTCCTTTCCTCTGCTGAGCTTTCTTACTTCGGCAATTATCGCTCTTATCTTGTCTTCATCCTTGACTCCGTCGCTTTCGACCCCGCTGCTGATATCCACACCCCAGGGATGACTACCCCTAATAGCATGCTCAATATTATCCAGGTTAAGTCCTCCCGCCAGGAAAAACGGTTTGTGAAGTCCAGGAATCAGACTGTGGTCGAAGGTCAACCCTCCGCCGCCATACTGTGCGTCTGAGTAGGTATCGAGCAGCAGCAGGTCACAAGGCAGCCTCTGGGCCGCTAGTACCTGCTCCGGGTTTTTGACCCGTACGGCTTTAATCACCGGGCAGTTCACCCTTTGTTTAAGCTCCCGGAGGAAATCTTCTCCCTCATCACCATGGAGCTGGACCAAATCGATAGTGCCGGCATCACATAGAGCCGCTATGGGGTCAATACCTTCATTCACAAATACGCCCACTGCCTTTATCCTCTTATCAAGCTTGGCTTTAAGAAGCCTGGCTTGTGCAGGGGAAACCCGGCGTCGGCTTTCGGCAAACACGAAACCGATGTATTCCGGCAAGCATCGGTTTACCGTGGTTATGTCTTCCTCCCTAGTCAGGCCGCAGATCTTGATCCTGATCATGATCTCTCACCTTTCAGCTCTGCAAGCATTTGCGCTTTATCCGGGCTGCGCATCAGGACTTCTCCTATAAGCACAGCGTTCACCCGTTTTTGCCGCAGAACTTCTATATCTGCAGCTGTTTTGATACCGCTTTCGGCGACAAAAATCACCCCGTCCGGGACCAATGGTCGCAGTTCAACACTGTTGTTCAGGTATACCGTAAAATCCTTCAGGTCACGATTATTGACCCCTATTATCCTGGCTCCGGCATCCAGAGCTCTTCCTATTTCGGCTGCATCATGGGCTTCCACCAGGGCTGACAAGCCCAACTCGTCGCAGATCTTGATGTAGTTCCGTATGGTCGCGGTGTCCAGCAGGGCACATATCAAAAGCACTGCTGAGGCTCCAATAACCTTAGCCTCGTATAACTGGTAAGCATCTACGGTAAAATCCTTGCGCAGCAGCGGGAGAGCAACCACCTGGCTGATTTCCTGCAGGTGCGAGTCCCTACCCTGGAAGAAATCAGGTTCGGTCAAGACTGATATCGCTGCCGCTCCAGCTTGCTCATATTCCCTGGCAATCGCAACATAGTCGTATTGGGTATCGATCACCCCCTGGGAAGGAGAAGCTTTCTTAATTTCGCAGATAAAATTGATCCCTGGCCGTGACAGTGCGGTTTCGAAGGGGAAACCGCCGGTAACTCCAATAGCCCGAGCCCGCCTTTCCATCGCTTCGCTGCTTATGCACGCCTGGCTGCACTTCACCCGCTGCAGCGCGGCCTCTGCAAGGATATCCAGTATCATCGTCTATACCTCATTGGTCAATCGACGAAATTCTTCCAGCTTGGCGGCAGCCTTGCCGGATTCGATCAGCTCCTCGGCCAACTTGACACAATCAGCCACGCTGCAATTGTCGATGCCGAGGTACAGCGCCAGGGCGGCATTGAGTATTACTACGTCTCTTTTGGGGCCTCGTTCCTTGCCGTTCAGTATGTCCCTGGTGATCCGGGCATTCTCTTCCGGAGTGCCGCCCATGAGGTCTTCCAGCCGGCAACAGCTGAAACCGAACTGTTCCGGAGTTATATCGTAACTCGTCAATTCGCCGAAACGGATCTCGCAGACGTGGGTCGGGCCCGTCAGTGTCACCTCGTCCATGCCATCACTTCCGCTTACCGCTACGCCCCTAACGACCCCCAGATTGGCAAGCACTTGGGCCAGTGGTTCCGCGAGCTTGTGGTCATAGACCCCCATAAGTTGCATGGTGGCTCCCGCAGGATTGGAGAGGGGGCCTAGAACATTGAATATGGTGCGCACCCCCATCTCCCGGCGGACAGGTGCTGCATGTTTCATGGAGGCATGGTATATCTGGGCAAACATGAAACATATATTGCTCTGCTCCAGTATCTTCTCACTTTGTTCCGGGCTGAGGTTCAGGTTGATGCCCAATTTTTCTAAGACGTCCGCCGCACCGCTCTTGCTGGAAACCCCCCGGTTGCCGTGTTTGGCTACCGGCACCCCCCCGGCTGCAACTACGAATGCTGAAGTGGTGGATATATTGAAGGTATTGGTCCCGTCGCCTCCGGTCCCTACTATATCGATCACATTGCGGACTGGATTGATCTTCAGGCCCTTTTCCCGCATTACTTCGGCGCAGGCTGTGATCTCCTCAACTGTTTCCCCTTTCATCCTGAGTCCGGCCAGGAGAGCCCCCATCTGGGCTGGGGTAGCGGTTCCTTCCATCATCTGCCGCATGACTGCTTTGGTGGTCTCCAGGTCCAGGTCATTGCCGCTCAATACTTCTTTTATCGCTCTCTGTATCATCTTTATTTCCTCCTATAATGCCAAAAATTTTTCCAGTATTACATGACCCATCGGGGTCAGAATCGATTCGGGGTGAAACTGCAGACCGTATACATCATATAAAGCGTGCTTCACAGCCATGACCTCACCGTTCTCATCCTCTGCAACGACTATCAGTTCTTCGGGTATGGTCTCTTTTTGGGCTGCCAGGGAATGGTAGCGGGCTGCATCGATCTGATCCGGCAGCCCCTCGAATATCGGGCAGCTGGTATCTATAATGATGCGGCTCTTTTTGCCATGCATAAGCTGCTTGGCATGAGTGATCCTGCTGCCGTATGCCTCGCAAATCCCCTGGTGACCCAAACAGACTCCCAGGATCGGGGCCTTTGCCGCCAGTTTCAAGACCATCTCTTCGCATATCCCGGCATCTTTAGGGTAGCCGGGGCCGGGAGAGATTATTATATGGGAGGGGTGCAGGGCCTCAATCTCTTCCACGGTCATTTCGTCGTTTCTGATTACCTTTATATCCGGATCTATGCTTCCGGCCAACTGCACCAGGTTATAGGAAAAACTGTCATAATTGTCGATCAATAATATCATCAGTCGTCAACCTCTCCTGCATTGCGGATAGCATTCATCACTGCCAGGGCCTTGTGGGCAGATTCTTCGTATTCTCTCTCAGGCACACTGTCCGCCACTATTCCGCCTCCAGCCTGGACATACACCATATCTCCTTTTTTCACCGCCATGCGAATGGCGATGCTTGTATCCATATTGCCGCTAAAATCCACGTATCCCAGTGCGCCTCCGTAAATTCCCCGGGGTTCGGCCTCAATTTCTTCGATTATCTCGCAGGCCCTTATCTTTGGGGCCCCGGACAGGGTCCCGGCTGGCAGAACTGCTTCAATCGCGCTGTACCCGTCACATCCCGGGAGGATATCGCTTTCAACCTGGGAACAGATATGCATTACGGTAGAATAGCGATGGATCATCATGTATCTGGCAACCTCTACCGAAGCATACCGGGATATCTTGCCCAAATCGTTCCTGCCCAGATCAACCAGCATATTGTGTTCTGCCAGCTCTTTTTCGTCTGCCAGCAGTTCCTTTTCCAGCACAATATCTTCGGCCTCGGTTTTCCCCCTGGGCCGGGAACCAGCCACCGGGAAAGTGGTGAGGCGCCCATTCTGCAACCGCACCAGGGTCTCCGGAGAAGTGCTGATGATCTCGTCTCCGTCGATATGCATAAAGACCATATAAGGAGAAGGATTGGTGGTTCTCAAAACCCGGTAGGCATTGATGAGGCTGCCCTGGTAGGGTGCCTCGAACCGCCTCGAAATGACAGCTTGGAAGATGTCTCCTTCATAGATATAGGATTTGGCTTTCTCCACCATTCGGCAGTAATCTGCTTTGGTTACATTGCAGCTAAATTGCACATTTTTATCGCTCTTGAGCTGCGGGAGCTCTTTCCCGTTACGGATAAATCCGGCTATAGCTTCTATGTCAGCCATAGCTTGTCCATAGTTCTCCATTACCTGATTGGTCAGCATATTAACGACTATGCTGATCTTCTGTTTGAGATGATCATAGGCGATCACCTTGTCAAACAGCATCAGGTCGAAATCGTTATCCTCACCTCGCCTGATGTTAAGCTGGGGCTCGGCATAACCGATCATGGCATAGGCGAAATACCCCACAAACCCACCTGTAAAAGGGGGCATGCCAGGCAGCCTGGGAGCCTCGTAATCACGCTGTATCTCCCGCAAGACATCCAGGGGACTATCGCTATGGATTATAGTTGTGGCCCCATCCTTTTCTATGGTAACGGTCCGGTCTTTGCAGTACACCCTCATCACCGGGTCGTATCCCAAAAAGGAGTACCTGCCCCACTTTTCTCCGCCTTCAACGCTTTCCAGCAGGAAATAGCGGCGGCTTATGCCCGACAGCTTGCGCAGCAAGGTTATGGGGGTGATCACGTCCGCATAAATATCGCGGCAGATGGGAATTACCCGGTAATCTGGGGCTAAATCGAGAATGGTTTCACTGCTTGGTCTGATCATTTTCCTCATCTCAACTCCTCTCTACTGGTCTGGGCTCATCTCTGCTCAAATTGCTCTGGAATCAGACTCCTTTCTATGAACTGGAGGATGGTCAGGGGCAATAAAAAAAGCTTTTGTCCCCTAATAGGACAAAAGCTCATAGCTTCTGCGGTACCACCTAAATTGATAACCTAGTTACCCCCTCATTTGCGCACCATCATGCGCACCCCACTGATAACGGACAGGGTTCCCGTCGGCGTCTACTCCCAAAGGTTTCGAGCCGCCCTCGCAAGTCCATTCAATTAGTTCCGTATTACCGCATTCACACCAACCGGCGGCTCTCTGAAATACTTCCCCTAATCTACTCGTCTTGCTCATCAGTTTGATTATGGACTTACCTAAAGATATATGCTTGCAGGGTATTTGTCAACTGTTTTCCTCGGTCCTGCTGTATTTCGGCGACTGGTGAGCCCAACCGACTTGGAAAACCGCCACAGGTTGATATACTGGAACTAGAAAGTCAAGCACCATCCCCCATCAACAACCACTCGGAAAGATGGATGAGAAATGATTACCAGTCAGGACAACAACAATATCGTTACCGCAGCCACCCGGGCAGCAATCCACGAATATCCGGTTGACGACGTGTTTGTCAAACTGGCTACCACTCCCACCGGCCTGTCACAAGCCCAAGCAAGAGCGCGGCTGACTATTTATGGGAAAAACTCTATTCAGGAACTAAAAGGGAAGTCGCTTTTGTGGAGATTCCTGTCCAACTTTACCCACCTGATGGCTATACTGCTGTGGGCCGGAGGCATGGTTGGTTTTGCAGCCCGGATGCCCCAACTCGGCATAGCAATTTGGCTGGTCAACATCATCAACGGTCTCTTCAGTTTCGTCCAGGAATACCGGGCTGAAAAAGCTGTCGAGGAACTGCGGAAACTTCTGCCTCGCCACGCCCGGGTACTCAGGGAGGGAGAAGAAATAAGCATACTGGCTGAAGAATTGGTGCCTGGCGACATCGTTCTCCTGGCTGAGGGCGACCGCATCTCCGCTGATGCGCGCCTGGTAGAGGTCAATGAGCTCCAGTGTGATCAGTCGACCCTTACCGGTGAATCCCGGCCGGTGCGCAAAACCGCGACTCCTTCTGGCCATCCTGATCTTGCCCCCATCGAACAAACCAATCTGGTTTTTGCCGGAACCAATGTCGAAGCAGGGACAGGCAAAGCTGTGGTCTTTGCCACTGGAATGGCCAGTGAATTTGGCAAAATAGCTAATTTAGCACAATCCCAATCCGATGAAACCAGCCCCCTGCAAAGGGAGCTAGGGCATGTCACCCGGACCATCTCGGTAATGGTTATCATCATAGGCGCGGTTTTCTTTGCCGCTGCGGTTTATATCGCAGGAGCAGAGGTCAGCGAAAGTTTCATCTTTGCCATGGGTATGATTGTGGCTTTTGTCCCAGAAGGTCTTTTACCCACTGTTACCCTTACCCTGGCCATGGGAGTGCAGCGCATGGCAAAACGGAATGCCCTGATCAAGCGTTTGTCTTCGGTGGAAACATTAGGCTGTACCAGTGTAATTTGCACCGACAAAACGGGTACTATAACCCAAAATGAAATGACAGTGACCGACCTGTGGCTGGATGGCCAATATTTTAAGGTTTCGGGTGTGGGTTATAACCCGCAGGGGCAGATCCTGCAGGGTGAAACCGCATTGACCGGCGCGGCAAATTCCGATTTAAGACAATTGCTGCTTGCAGCTGGTTTGTGCAACAATGCGCGACTCATTCCCCCCCCACGAAGACTTGCCGCATTGGGAGGTGATAGGCGATCCCACTGAAGGGGCGATGAAGGTGGTGGCTCTGAAAGGTGGAATAGACCTGGCGGCTGATCTGCTCAAAAATCCGCGTATAAGAGAATTGCCTTTCGACTCGCACCGTAAGCGTATGACCACTATCCATGTTATTGCATCCCCGGAGGTCCAAGCGGGCAGGATAGCCTATGTGAAAGGCGCCCCTCACGAGATTTTGGACCTGTGTGCGTTTCAGATCCGCAATGGCCAAGTCGTTGATCTCTGCAATAAAGCGCGCCTGCAGGTCAAAGCGGCAATCGACGGATTTGCCCTTGATGGGCTGAGGGTCCTGGCAGTTGCCATGCGTCAGTTGCAGGAGAATGAGGCAATCATCGATGACAACGGCAATTTCACCCCAGAGCTCATAGAACAAAACCTAGTCTTCCTTGGCTTGGTAGCCATTTCGGATCCGCCGCGGCCGGAAGTGGCAGCCGCTGTCGAGAAGTGCCATCAGTCCGGGATACGGATCGTGATGATTACCGGTGATTATGGTCTGACGGCGGAAAGCGTAGCCCGTAAAACAGGAATCATCCAGGGTGAAAATGCCCGGATCCTTACTGACCTGGAATTGAAAAAAATGGATAGTCATGAACTGCAGGAGGCTTTGCAGGGGGAGATAATATTTGCCCGGGCAGCGCCTGAGCTGAAGCTCAGGGTGGTGGCAGAGCTCCAAAAAATGGGTCATGTGGTCGCAGTGACCGGTGACTGAGTGAACGACTCACCTGCTCTCAAGAAGGCTGATATAGGTGTAGCCATGGGTATAGCTGGTACCGACGTGGCAAAAGAAGCTGCCGATATGGTTTTGACCGATGACAATTTTGCATCGATAGTCAATGCGATAGAAGAGGGACGGGCCGTCTTCAAAAATATCCGCAAATTTGCGGTCTATGTATTCAATAGCAACATGGCGGAAGCAGTGCCATTTATCTTGTTCCTGTTCTCCAAAGGCGCCGTCCCCCTGCCCCTGACCATAATGCAAGTCTTGTCAATTGATTTGGGGACCGATATGGTGCCGGCGATAGGTTTAGGGGCTGAACTGCCCGAACCCGGCACCATGAGTCAGCCACCCCGTCCCCGCAATGAACACCTGCTCAGCAGCAGACTGCTGATTCGAGCGTTGCTTTGGTATGGATTGATCGAGGCAGCAGCTGGCCTGTCAGCCTATTTTTATTTGAACTGGCTCTGGGGTTGGCCCCATGCACCGTTGGCCAATGGTGGCATAGTATATCAGATGGCCACCACCATGACTCTCGCGGCTATTGTCGTTTCCCAGATCGGGGCAGTATTCAATTGCCGGACCGAAACTGAATCTGTATTCCAGATCGGCTTTTTCTCCAACCGGATAATATTGTGGGGCATCGGCATCGAATTGATCCTGCTGGCTCTCTTGATATACCTGCCCGGTTTGCAGAGTATCTTCAATACTGCTCCCCTTGGCTTGCACGAATGGGCTTTCCTGATCTTATGGGCTCCAGCAATATTCCTGGTGGATGAACTGCGCAAACTCTTCATTAGACGCTGGAGCAGGAAATCCAAAGGGCCCGCTACTTAGCTGCTACTCCTTACAGCTTTACGGAATGTCCCGATGCGCAAAAAAGCCAGCTCCAGGCTGGCTTTTCATCTGACTAGGCCGAAAATGGCTTTATCCGCAGCTGCTGCAGGTATTGCAGTCCCCGCCACTGGAATCGACTCGATTGGGGCGGATGGAGATATAGGTCTGTCCCCATTTCTGTTCCGTCTTAATCTTGAATCCCTGGGACATCTTATACAACGAATCGGATATTACGAACTTAAGTCCATCCAGTTCCTCCACCTTGTCACCATGAGCTGGTTCATCCAGAACCAGGCTGTATGACATGCCGCCTCAGCCAATCCGTCCGTGGATACGCAGGCTATTCTTGGCTATTTGCTGTTTTGCCAGGATCTGTTTTATATCCTTGATAGTGGCATCGGAAATCTCAATCAGTTTCATTTTGTCTCCACCTTTCTATTATAAATAGGGGCTCACCCGGGGATTCCATGCCCTGACTAACTCAACCCATCCCCGCTATTCTTTTATACCCCCTGAGGGTATTCTAGCATGCCCCAGAAAATATTTCAAGAGTCGGAGGACAAAAAAAGAGCGCCTCCGCGCTCCGCTATTTCCAGACCCAATCTTAATTAGTGAACCATTGGGTTACATACAGGTAATTCCCGACCTGGTAGAAACCTAGCCCAACTTCGTTGAAATCAGGATTCAATATATTGGCTCGGTGTCCGGGTGATTCCATAAATGCTTCCTGGGCGCTCTCGACACTATAATTTTTCGCAATATTCTCGGCAGCCAGGTTATAATCGATCCCCAGGTCATCCATCATTTTGGCAACTTTCCCATAAGTAGGCGAAGTGTGAGAGAAATAACCGTTCACAGCCATATCCTTGGACTTCAAAGCAGCTCCGGCTGAAAGCTCTTGGTCAAGCGCTACCGGGTTGAGATTGGCTGCTTTCCGGGCTGCATTTATGTAAGCCAGCATCTCCGCTTGCCTGGAGTTGCCGGTTACCTGTAAATCAGTTCCGCGGCTCACAGTAGGAGCGGGCGTGGATGTTACGCTCCGGTGCCGGGAAACATCAACCGGTACCGTATCTCGCTGGGTGCTTGACGCTGGAGTAGGGCTTGGCTGCTGCTCCGGGCTGAATACGGGCTGTGTGGATCCTGCGGGCTGCTGTTTGACAGGGGATGCCAAATCGGCGCTGAGCGCCGCAGTCAGGGGATTGGATGATGAACCTAACAATGAAGCGATTACTTTATTATCCTGGTCAGGTATACCACCTGGAATAGTTATGTATAACTGTAAGGCCACAATCATGGCTGCCAAGGGCCATGCAAAGGCTTTCTTCATCGCTATTTATCCTCCGCAGGTATTGGTCTGGTCCGACAAGTAAATGATTAAAATCCAATAGATGAATGAGGCGAATGCTATCTATATCGTTTTAACTGTCTTGCGGTTTTTATCATACCATAAAAGATTGGTGATTAAAAGGCTTGTAATTGGTATTCCCCAACAATGCAAGGTTCATATATGCCTAAATTAGTGGCATTCCTGGCCTTTCTGCAAGCCGCAGCCATAAAAACGATGCCATTAGAGCAACCGGTCCAGGATCGCATAACCGAATTCAAGGGCAATTAATATTATTATGATCCATTCCAAAAAATTGGAATGCTGTATGTTGACCTGATTGCTGAGTAAGGAATAATTCTGTTGTATTACCTGGAGCTTGCGGTTAATACTCTCTATCCACTGGTCACAGCGTAAAACCTTGAGAGTTGTCTGGTATACCCGCGCATAGTATACGTCTTCAGTTATTTTTATCAGGTTTTCTATCCTCTCCCTGACCTCGGTAATGTCCGCTATCAAGTGCATGCGGCTGCCAATTATTCCTTTGTAATAGCGGCTCTTGCGAAAACTGGGCTTGGCCCCAGCCGTTTCGATATCGTCGTACATCTTTATCATCTGACGGTTGATAAGGTCGTCATAGTAACGCAATTCCAACAGCTGCACATTGGCGAACTCAATCAGATCGCGCAGGTCACTGCTGTCCTCAGGGTCGCATATTAAGGCCGAATCCCAGGTTATTATGGCAAAATCATCCTGTGTATAACTCAAGCGGTGGTCCAGCACCTGGGACCGTATCTGATCACTGAAGTTTACCCTCTCTCCCATTAAAAGCGGTACTGGATCAGACAACTCATCTGCCCTGCTAATGCAGTAGATATTATAGTCCTCGTAGAAATCTTCATCTATGCCATTCAGGTCAAGCCGCGGCTTCAATAACTGCTTCAGATATTCAAGCGAGCGGGCATAAATCTGATCATATATCCCTTGATCAGCCATCTCCAATCCGGCTTTTTCCAAATCCGGAGCCGACTCCGGTCCAGCTTCATAACTCAGACAAATGCTGATTGTGCCGATATCATATATCTTGGCCTGCACGGTGAAGAGAGGCCAAACCCGCCCTTCATGCGCCGGAAATACGCCGAGCTTAATCATCAGCGGCGGGGATTCCATTTGTATCGACCTGGGTCTGACCCTGAAAAATTTGGCCCGGGTGGGCATATGTTCCTGGGGCAGGACCTGCCCCAGGCTATCGATATCTATTTCTTGACCAGTCTCGTAAATACGATACAGATGGACAGAATACATGGTTAGCCCCCCTCACTGTCAGATCCGCACACAGCATGTATCGCTTTCCCGAGCTCCTGTCTTAATTCTAGCAGTTACCATACAAGGTGGTACAGTTGATTGCCGGCAGTCGCCTTGATCGATGCTGCAGCCGGCTTCCAGAACTCCAGTCTTAGCAATAAAAAAAGGGTCTCACTTGATGTGAGACCCCGAGAATTTTCCAACAATGGTTTAATACTTGAAGAAGCCTTCGCCGGTTTTGCGGCCCAGCTTGTTCGCGCGGACCATTTTGGCCAGCAACGGGCAGGGGCGATATTTGGGATCGCCAAACTCTTTATAAAGAGTCTCCATAATCTTAAGGCAGATATCCAAGCCGATCATGTCAGCCAGAGCCAAGGGACCCATGGGATGTCCGGCACCGAACTTCATGGAGGTATCAATGTCTTCAGCATTGGCAACGCCTTCCATCAGCGCATACATACCTTCGTTCAGCATGGGGATCAAGAGGCGGTTTACTACGAAACCAGGAGCTTCATTGATTTCCACCGGAGCTTTGCCCATTTTCAGGGACAGGTCCTTGATTGCATCGAAAGTAGCCTGGCTGGTGTTAGCTCCACGGATGATTTCAACCAACTTCATAGCCGGTACCGGATTGAAGAAATGCATCCCGATAACTTTATCGGCTCTGCCGGTAGCAGCAGCTATTTCGGTGATGCTCAGCGCGGAAGTGTTGGAAGCCAGAATTGCGTCGGGTTTGCAGATGGAATCCAGCTCTTTGAAAATAGCTTTTTTGATTTCCATTACTTCAACTGCAGCTTCGATAACCAGGTCGCAATCAGCCGCAGCAGCCATATCGACGGTTCCTACGATTCTGCCCATTACCGCAGCTTTGTCTTCAGCAGTCATTTTGCCTTTTTCAACGTTCTTGCCCAGGAGTTTGTCGATTCCCGCAATACCCCGGTCAACGAATTCCTGTTTGATGTCCCTCAATACGACATCAAAACCGGACTGAGCAGCATTTTGCACGATGCCTGCTCCCATAGTACCTGCACCAAGTACCATAATTTTCATCCTGTACAACCTCCTCTAAATAATTAAATAATTCTGTTCTCTGACTTTCCGATACTAACAGTCCTCAATCTAAATTTTCTATATCGCCAGCAAATTTCCTGCAACAATTGTTAATTATTTCGCAAATACTTGATAATTTTCTAGGATACCTTGGCAACCCCTCCATAAATCCTGCCGTGGGCTGTGTCAACCGTTACCAGCATATCGTTTTGCAGGATCCGGGTAGCGCCTGCAGCTCCAACCACCACCGGCATGCCCATGTTTAATCCGATTATAGCGGCATCTGAAGTCAAACCACCTTCTTCCGCGATTATAGCCGCCGCCTTACCCAGTTTGGGCACCAGGAATTTATATGCCGACTTGCAGACCAGGATGTCTCCCTCCCTGATATCTTCTATGTCGGTCTCGTCTATGATGAGGCGCACCAACCCGCTGACTGGTCTTGTGCCTATGCCCATCCCTTGCATGAGTATGTCTCCAACTACCTGGACCTTAAGGAGGTTGGTGCTGCCGGGAAACCCTGAAGGGCTGCCGGCGGTCAATACCACCATATCACCCTTCTTAATGTAGCCCTTCTCCAGGCACCGCTCGAGGGATTCCTCAAACAAAGCATCAGTGCCCTGGGTCTGTCTGGTCAAAACCGGGCATACTCCCCATATCAGCAACAGTTTGCGAACCACTTCGGGATGGGTAGTAACCGCAAATATATCAGCCTGGGGCCGGTATTTTGCCACCATGCGAGCGGTCGATCCTATGCTGGTGGCGGTGATAATAGATGATATGCCCAGGCTGGCAGCTGCAGAACAAGTAGCATAACTGATAGCATCCGTAACCGAAATGGTACCCAGCGGTCGTTTGCGGCGGAGTATTTCCTGGTAGGGCAGGGCCTGTTCGCTCCGCGCGGCTATGCGGGCCATAGTCTGCACCGCTTCCACCGGGTACGATCCCGCAGCTGTTTCCCCTGAGAGCATGATGGCATCAGCCCCGTCAAATATGGCATTGGCAACATCAGAGACTTCTGCCCTGGTCGGCCTGGGATTCTTGATCATCGAATCCAGCATCTGGGTAGCAATAATGACTGGTTTGCCATATTCACTGCATTTATCCATGACGGTCTTCTGGACCAGGGGCACTTCTTCCGCGGGTATCTCCACCCCCAGATCTCCCCGGGCAACCGTGATTCCGTCGGATACTTTAATGATGTCATCCAGGTTGTCTACCCCGGATTGACTCTCAATCTTGGCTATTATGTCGATATGAGCGTCCCGGGCTTCCAGGATGCGCCTTATGGAGAGAACATCGCCTGCACTGCGGACGAAAGATGCCGCGATGAAGTCGATGTCATGGTCGATGCCAAAGTTTATGTCTTCTACATCCTTTTCACTTAGGAAAGGCAACTTGATCCGGACCCCAGGTACATTTACTCCTTTCTTTTCTCCCAGCACGCCCCCATTGATGACCTGGCAGACGATATCTGTTGAGCTGGCCGACAATACGGTCAAATTGATCAGCCCGTCAGCCAGCAGGATGGAAGTCCCGGGGCTGACTTCTGAGGGCAGTCCCGCATAGCTGATGCTTACTTCCCGCTCATCCCCGGGCACCGCCCTGGCGGTCAGAGTAAAACTCTGCCCGTTCTGTAAGGTCACCTTGCCGTTTTTCAGATTTCCCGTACGTATTTCCGGCCCTTTGGTATCCAGCATGATGGCCAGGGGCACTTCAGCATGAAGGGCCACCCTGCGCAGTGTTTCTATCCTGCGTCGATGTTCCGCATGGTCTCCATGGGAAAAATTGAGACGTGCTACGCTCATGCCCTCCTTCAGCAGTTGAGCCATTGTTTCCGGGCGGTCACTGGCCGGCCCTATAGTGCAAATGATCTTGGTCTTGCGCACCTGCTTCCTCCTTCAGCCCAATACGCCAGGCAGCCGGCCATATCCTATCTACGGCTGCTCTCGCTGAGGGTGGTCCCGTAACGATGGGTAATCTCTGCATTGCCCCTGATTTTCATGGCTGAGGTATGCTCCGTGAACTGTACCACCATTATTTCTCCCTTGTCCAGCTTCTCAGTGTGATGGAACTTGGTCTCTGCTCCTCGGGTCAGACCGATAATGGTAACCCCGTTCTCCAGTGCTTTGATCACAATATACTCGCACCCAAGGTATTCTTCCTGCACAGCTATTCCCTCCTCAGTCAAACCACACCTGATTGTCTCCATACAGATGGATCAAGCGCTGTTTCAGTTCCTTGTCTGCCGCAACATCGTACCTCTGGTCAAGGACCAGTATTTTCTTGTTGGGAAGGTGCACACATACCTCTATCTCACCCGGGTACTTTGCCAAGGTCTCCATTAGTTCGTGCTTGCCTTCCGCATCGGTTTTCTCATATGGCAGGCGTACATGCAGTTCTTTCAATCTAGGGCTGAGAGGTTTGGCCTGGCGCAGAGATATTTTGGGTTTATCATCTTTCCGGTCGATGAAACCTTCTACTATCAATGGCTGATCAGGCTGGATATTTTGTATATACTTCCGGTAAGCGCCCGGAAATACCATGACCTCCATGCGGCCGCTCAGGTCCTCCAGTACAAAGCGCGCATAGGGGTCTCCGCGGCGGCTGATCTTTTTACTCAGATTGACCGGCAGACCTGCCAAACGAACGTAATCCTCCGAACTCCCCGTTTCCAGTGCGGCAATTTCATCAGTAGCCACCAGTTCGATCAGCTGCCGGTAGGAATCCAGGGGATTGGCGGAAACATAAAATCCCAGCACCTCTTTCTCCCGGCTCAGCTTTTCCTGGTTGTCCCACTCTCCTTTTACTGCCGCACGGGGTTCTTCTACCATGGCGGCGGTGTCTCCAAACAGGGACATCTGGTTTCCGTTGCTGGCTTGTTTGATCTGGGCGGCTAGTTGGATGGACTCATCCATGATCGAACAGGTCTGCTTTCTGGTCAGGCCCAGGGAGTCAAAACAACCAGCCAGGATGAGGTTTTCTACCATCCGCTTATTGACCTGGGACATATCCACCCGCTGGCAGAAGTCGAAAAATGATTTATAGAGACCGTCTTTGCGGCAGTCAACGATGGTCTTGACCGCATTCTGGCCAACATTCTTGATCGCACCGAGCCCAAAACGTATCCCGTCCTTTCCCACTGTAAAATTCTCGAAGCTATCATTGATATCTGGCGGCAGAATCGATATCCCCATTTTCTTGCATTCTTTAATGTAGAAGACGACCCGCTCCTGATGGTCGATTACACTGCTGAGAAATGCACACATGAATTCCACCGGGAAATGGGCTTTCAAATAAGCGGTCTGATAAGTTATCATCGCATAAGCGGCTGAATGGCTTTTATTGAAGCCATATCCGGCAAAGCTTTCCATCAGGTCGAAAAGATGCGCGGACACTTCCCGGTCGATGCCGTTTCGAGCTGCCCCTGC
>JAAZOA010000126.1 GCA_012798055.1 Syntrophomonadaceae bacterium
TGGTCACACCTCTCAAGTCCTATGAGATGATGATCGGCAAAATTGCGCCCTATATCATACTGGGTTATGTACAGATAACGGTCGCTCTCTTGATAGGAGTCTGGGTATTTGGGGTGCCGATAAGAGGCAGCATCCTTGAGCTCTACCTGCTGACCCTATTCTTCATCACCGCCTCGCTGGGGCTGGGTCTGATGATCTCCACCGTGGCCAAAAACCAGATGCAGGCTTTTCAGATTTCATTCTTCATCATGTTGCCCAGCATCCTCCTGTCCGGATTCATGTTCCCAATTGTAGCCATGCCCAGGTTTATCCAATATATCAGCGCCTTGCTGCCTTTAACCTACTATTTGGAAATAATCCGAGGTGTGGTCTTGAAAGGGATTGGCTTCCAGTACCTGGTTGGGCAGGTTGCGATTTTATTGGTATTTTCCCTGGTGTTCATAGTCCTCAGTACCCTGCGTTTCAAAAAGAAGATTGCTTGAAAGAGGTGGGGATGTGGATATACGTTCCAGGATTTTGTCGGCCTGCAAGGAACTCGCTGAACAGCATGGATTCCGAGGCGTTAGAATGGACGAACTGGCCCGGCGGGCGGGGGTAAGCAAGCGTACGGTTTACCGCTACTTCCCCAGCAAAGATACGGTCATCACCGGTGCTATTGATCATTTCATGCGGCAAATCGAGTCTGAATCCGAGCGCATCCTCTCTGGAGAAAGTGATCCCGCCGCCATTTTGTCAGAAATGCAGAAATACTTGTTGCGGCAGGGGCATTTTGCCATTAATGACCAAAGCATGCGGGATCTGCAGGAGCACTACCCAGAATTGTGGCAGAAAATGGACCGGTTCCGCAGCTTGATGCTGAGGAAGGTGTTGGCCCATATTGCCCATTCAGCCGGATCTCGGCTGCCAGCCGAGATCGATTATGTAATCGCTGAGACTATGATCCTATCCTCGATCCAGAGCGTTATAAATCCCGACTTCATGATCCGTCACCGGTTGTCGTTTGAGGAAGCGATGCGGCCGGTAAGCTCTATACTGCTTTACGGTATCCTGCCCCGCTGAAATCCACCATTTTAAAGCAACGGGGAAAGCAGGCGGCATAGTGCCTCCTTGACCTTTACCATCCGGCTCCGGGCCAGGTAATCCACCAAGGTCAATTCGCGGGAATCGCGCAGGTCTTCCCTGAAAGCATGCTCGATGCTTTTGGTCACTTCGGCGTCATAAATAAAGGCATTTACTTCGAAATTGAGTTCAAAACTGCGGATATCGAGATTAGCGGTGCCAACGGTGCTGATCAGCCCATCCGCTGTGATCAGTTTGCTATGCATGAATCCCCGATGGTATAAAAAGCATCGCACGCCTGACTCCAAGAGCTCCCCGACATAGGAGAGAGATGCCCAAAATATGAAGGGATGATCCGGCTTGGCCGGCAGCATCAGATTAACCTCAACCCCTGACAACGCTGCCATTTTCAGGGCCTCCAGGATGCTGTCATCCGGCACGAAATAGGGAGTCTGGAGATATATGTTGCGCTGGGCTGAACTGATCATCTTCAGATAGCCGTTCTTAATAGCCGCCCATTTGGAATCGGGCCC
Organism: Syntrophomonadaceae bacterium; assembly: GCA_012798055.1. Taxonomy (GTDB): domain Bacteria; phylum Bacillota; class Syntrophomonadia; order Syntrophomonadales; family Syntrophomonadaceae; genus PHAA01. The sequence goes on from JAAZOA010000126.1 coordinate 1,593, forward strand.
GCTGGAGACGATCTGTACGCCGGTATCCCCACTGGGCCAGCGGTGGGGAAAATATTGGGGATCGGTGATTATATCCGCCTGGGCAGCATAGCGCCAATCCAGCAGGAATCGCAACTCCAGGTCGTCCAGTGCGCTGCCTCGGATGCTGATATATGAATCCCGCCAGTACCCAAAGCGCCTGGATATACCTAAATACTCGTCCCCTATATTGCCTCCCCCTGTAAAACCTATCTGCCCGTCGATAAGACAAATCTTGCGATGATTGCGGTAATTCATGCGCAGGTTGATGTAGGGCAAGAGCGGCGGGAAAAAGCTGGCTACTTCGCCTCCGGCTTGCTTAAGAGGTTCGAAAAAATTGCGGGGCAGCCTCTGACAGCCCTGGCCGTCATAGAGCAGTTTGACTTCAACCCCGGAGCGGGCTTTGTCGGCGAGAAGATTCACCAGGGCGGTGCCTAATGAATCGTTACGGATTATATAGTATTCCAGGTGAACGAATTTTTGGGCGCTCTGGATGGAGTCCCGCAAATCCTGGAAAAAGTTGTGGCTGTCTGCATAGTACTTGACGCAGTTGTCCTGGGTATATAAGGCTTGACTGTTGAAATGCAAGTGGATAAGGCTTTTATAATCCTCCAGCGCGGAATCGGCCAGGGGCAGGCGATCAAGATGGAAGTATTTTTCCTGTTCCTGAACCAGGGCATAAAGCTCTCTTTCTTCGCCCTCCTTGATATAGAAAAGCCGTTCCTTGCGCAAATCCTGTCCCAGCAGCAGGTACAACACGAATCCCAAACCCGGCAGGAAGAGCATCACTAAAAGCCAGGCCCAGGTAGCACTGGGTTTGCGCCGCTCCATCACCACCACCAGCAGCGCCAGGACGATGTTAAGTAAAAACAGATAATTGACTAATTGCGAGTTGGAATAGAAATAGGTCATACTGATCTCCTTGCCGAAACCGAACTAAAAAACCAGGCTGCTGGTCCTGTCTGGATAAGTCCGGCGCAGGATGATATCTTCCCCTACACCACACCCGTTACGCCGCAAAATATCAGCCACTGTCTTTTCGGCCAGTTCAGGATGGTTGTTCTGCTGGCTGAGGTGGGCCAGAAATACCTGCATCAAGGGTCTGCGGGCAATTTGGGACAGGATCTGGCCTGCTTCATGGTTGGAAAGGTGCCCCTGGCGGCTCCGGATCCGTTGCTTGAGAAAAGCAGGGTAAGGGCCGTTTCTTAACATCTCGGGATCGTGGTTCGATTCCAAAATCACCAGATCTGCGTAGGCCAATGCCTCAGCCGTCATATTTGTTATCTCTCCCAGGTCGGTTGCCAACACCCATTTCAGATGTTTATAGTGCAGGCAGAATCCAATCGGGTCATTGGCATCATGGGAAGTGGGGAAGGGCACAATCTTAACCGGGCCTATGTCCAATGCTTCTCCCAACTCCTGGCGGCACACCCCCGGTATTTGTTCATATCCCGGTATGCCTGCCCAGGTTGCTGGTCGAGCATATACCGGAACCCGGAATTTTTTAGTGAAAACCTGAATCCCCCTGACATGATCCGAATGTTCATGGGTTATCAGCACTCCGTCCAGGTCGGCCGCATGTATTCCCACTCCGGCCAGTCCCCGCTCGATACGCCGCGCGCTGATGCCCGCATCGATCAATATCTTCTTGCCGCCCAATTCCACCAGGGCGGCATTGCCGGTACTGCCGCTCGCCAGAATATGTACCTGCATATGTAAAAGATCTCCTTTGTCTGAGCCGATTTATTTTATCCATCGGTAAGCGTGGCAACCTCTCCTGCCCACTTCGGCAGGAATCGCGCTGCATCCGCAAAAAGACCGCTTGCCCTGCTCTGTTGCCCACTCTAAGATATTATACCCGTAATCGCGCTTTTTTTCACCGCCCGGTGGTCGGCAAAAAGCCTCTGTTCAAGCAACAGAGGCCCCCTTTTTCTATAGCCGCTTTCGCTGGCCTAATTCCCCGCAAAATACCCGGCTGGCTATTTAACTTCCCTTCTGGATCTTGGCCCAGGTATCCCTCAGGGCAACAATCCGGTTGAAGACCAGCCCCGTTTCGCTTTCCGCTTTGGGGTCCAGGTAGAAGTATCCTTGGCGCATAAATTGGAACCGGGTTCCCGGCTGGGCTTGTGCCAGGCCAGGCTCAACTTTGCAGTCGCGCAAGATTTCCAGGGACATGGGATTCAATTTGGACTTGTAGTCCACCCCTTCTTCCTCCGAATCAGGATTTTCCACCATGAAAAGGTGGTCATAAAGCCTGATTTCAGCATCGAGAGCATGGGCAGCCGAAACCCAGTGCGAGGTGCCTTTAACCTTGCGCCCGCTGGTAGCTCCTCCGCTGCGGCTCTCGGGGTCATATGAACAGCGGAGCTCGGCCACCGCTCCGGTCCCTTCATCTACGATTACCTCTTCACATTTAATTATGTAGGCATTCTTCAATCTTATCTCTCGGCCGGGGGCGAGGCGGAAAAACTTCTTGGGCGGATCTATCATGAAGTCATCCTGTTCGATGAATATTTCCCTGCTGAAGGGGAGCAAGCGGTTGCCCATCTCTGGATTTTCCGGATTATTTTCTGCCTCCACCCATTCCACCTGGTCAACCGGGTAATTCTCGATTATCACCTTTAACGGCCTTAAAACCGCCATTACCCGCGGTGCCGAAAAATTCAGTTCCTCTCTGATGCAGTGTTCCAGCAGGGCAATATCAACCATACTGTCCCTTTTAGCCACTCCGATACGATCACAAAAGTCCCTGATGGAAGCAGGCGTGTATCCCCGGCGCCGGAAACCCGAAATGGTGGGCATACGAGGATCATCCCAACCATCCACAAAACCCTTTTCTACAAGTTCCCTGAGTTTGCGCTTGCTCATCACCGTATAGCTCAGGTTCAACCGCGCGAATTCTATCTGCTGGGGCCGGCCTTGGGCTTCGGCGCTGTAGTCTACCTGGTCCAGGGTCCAGTCGTAGAAGGGCCGGTGATCGGCGAATTCCAGGGTACAAATGGAATGGGTTATCTCTTCAAGGGCATCTGACAAGGGATGTGCATAATCATACATAGGATAGATGCACCACTCGTCTCCGGTGCGGTGGTGAGTCGCCCGCAAAATGCGGTAGAGCACCGGATCCCGCATATTTATGTTGGGCGAAGCCATGTCTATTTTGGCCCGCAAGACCCTGGCTCCATCGGGGAATTCTCCTGCCCGCATCCTCTGGAAAAGATCGAGGTTCTCCTCTACGGAGCGTTCGCGATAAGGACTGTTCTTACCTGGCTCGGTCAAAGTCCCCCGGTAGGCTTTGATTTCTTCGGCGCTAAGGTCGCATACATAAGCCTGGCCTTTTTTGATCAACTGCAGGGCATATTCGTACAAAATCGAGAAATAATCCGAGGCGAAAAACATGCGTTCGTCCCAACTGAACCCCAGCCATTTCACGTCCTCCTGGATCGATTCTACATATTCAACGTCTTCCTTGCTGGGATTGGTGTCATCGAAGCGCAGGTTGCACAGGCCTTGGTTGGCAGCTGCTAAACCAAAATTCAGGCATATGGACTTGGCATGCCCAATATGCAGATATCCATTGGGTTCCGGCGGAAAGCGGGTATGGACCCTCCCGCCGTTTTTGCCGACCTTCCGGTCTTCGTTTATGATATTCTGAATGAAGTTGCTAGGGAGGTTGGTGATACTCGCGTCCATTTTTTTCGCCTCAATCTTTCCTATTTCTTTTCGATTCTGTCAGGTGATTTGGGCCTGGCAAATACCTTCCCGCTAATTATATATTCGTGATGGCCTCCAGTCCAGCACAAGTCAGTGCAAACCCTTGGATAAACGCATATAATATTTCTAACAGTTCTTGCCGACAAGGTGGAGAGGTTATGAAAAAACCTGGGGATCAGCATGAGGCCGTCATGGAATTTTTTCATCGCCTGGATCGACGGTTGTTTGTAGATGGGGAAATGCAGCGCTATGCATCTCTCGACCAGGCCCTGCCCATCGGCTTCGGACAGACCATCTCCCAGCCCAGTCTGGTAGTGCAAATGACGGAATATCTGGACCTGGATAAAAGCTGCAAGATATTGGAAATAGGTACCGGTTCTGGCTATCAGACCGCTTTCCTGGCTGAATTCGGCGGTGAGGTATTTTCGGTAGAGCGGATCGCAGAACTGTCCCGCCAAGCCCAGCAGCGGCTGAAGACGCTGTGTTACACCAATATACATTTTAAAATCGGTGATGGCAGTGAAGGCTGGCCGGAGCATGCCCCCTTTGATCGTATCATCGTTACCGCTGGAGCCGGGCAAATCCCGGAGGCTTTGCTGAAGCAATTAAAACCTGGAGGCAAGCTCCTTTGTCCCATTGGTGAACCTGGATTCCAGGAGCTGACCTTGTTCACCAAGGATGATCACAACCACATAACTATCGAAGAACTGGGAGGAGTCACCTTCGTGGAATTTAA
>JAAZOA010000127.1 GCA_012798055.1 Syntrophomonadaceae bacterium
AAGCATGGTTTGATGGTCCTGGAAAAGACCTGCCGACCTGGCCTCAAAGCGTTGATGACAGCCACCGGTCTTAAAGGAAAGTCTATTCAAAGCTGGCAGGTCGGTTTTATACTGGCTCCGCGGCTGAATTCTGCCGGGCGCATGGGATCAGCCAGAACCAGCGTGGAATTGCTGACCTGCAAGCAGACAGCGCTGGCAGAACAACTGGCAGAAAGCCTTTGCCGGATGAATGACGAAAGGAAAATCATCGAGGAGCAGATTTATTCCCAAGCTGTCGCTCAACTGGAGGAGCAAGGCGCACTGCACAGGGATGGAATATTGGTCGCATCGGGGGATTACTGGCATCGAGGCGTCATTGGGATTGTCGCTTCCAGGCTCGTTGACCGCTATCACAGGCCAGCTTTGGTGATAACCTGGGAAGGTGAAGTGGGTCGGGGTTCGGCCCGGAGCGCGGGCGATTTTGATATATGCAGTGCCTTCCTGGAAAACCAGGATCTGCTGTTGGCATATGGCGGGCACAAGGCTGCGGCTGGCATGAGCATCGCCCGGGCAAAATATGAGGCCCTGGCTGCCGCACTCGAAAGGCACAATAAAGAAGACAGTTGTTTGCAGACCGGGCAAAAATTCTTTCGGGCCGATATGGAAGTGACTGAGGAAGAGATCAGTGAGGGGTTGCTGAAGGAAATCGATTTGCTGCGGCCTTTTGGGGAAGGCAATCCAGCCCCCCATTTCGTCATTCGCGGCACGAGGATGAACCGGATCGGCCGAGTGGGAAAACGGCGTGAGCACCTTAGGTTCAATATCGGCAGCCGGAGGATAGACGCGATAATGTTCAACCGCGGCGAAAAATCCGATTCCCACCTGGAAAACTGCAGCCATGACCTCTTGTTTGAGTTGGATAGCAACAATTTCGCCGGTCAATCCAATCTGCAGATGAAAGTCAGGGATGTGCAGCCAGCCTTTATAAGCGAGGAAAGAGTGGACCCAACCAGTCAATTTCATGGGCGGATCAAGCTGCTGAGCAGGGTGGTGAGGGAGACTGAAGCCTGGCGCCCGGTAGTCCTTATATACCCTTGCCAGAGAAGCCTGGTCAAACATCAAGGGCTGATCGAGTACTTCCTGGGCCGACACAATCTGCAGTGGCTGCATGGCCAAACCACCCCCTGGACCCTAGAAGAAGCGGTCCAACAGCTCCGCCAGGGAGCTGGGCGCATATTTTTGACCACCCAGTCTTTCTGGCAGTATTATCTGGCGAGGTTCGAATTACCGGATCGATTGCACCTGGTTGTGAAGCTCTGGTCTGATTCTAGTTTGGAAGGCCGGGCCGAAGAGCCAGGCGGGAGAGAGTACGTCCGTTGGGACCTGCCGCGAGAGGCCATCTGTTTGCGCCATGGCCCGGCGGACCGTGAGGCAGGCACCACGGTTATTTACGCAAACCGGGCGGAGACAGTCAGGAATTATATAGGAAAGTATCCGCATTTTCCAGTGGAAGCGGGTCTGAAAGACATGAACACGCGCAGACTGCGGCGCCGAGATTTCTGGCGGTCGGCTCAGTCCGGGCTCATTTCTGACGGGACCCACACGCCGGGCCGACCCTATATCGACAGGCTGGATCGGCTGATGCTGGCCGATTCACCTTTGGGCTTTTACGAACTGGCGGCCTGGACTGATTACCTGGAGCGCGGCCAGTCCTTGACCGTCGAGGTGGCATTCGGCCCCGATAGACTGGAGCGTAACCGTCGCTATCTGAGACTCTTGTATCCCCCGGCCGTGAGGATGGAAGCGGTTTTGGAAGTATACCGGCAGCTGTATGCGGGGACGGAAGTCCACATCCTCCAGGCAGCCGAAACGATTCACAGCCACCTGGGAGGGCAGCATACAGTGCTGGAAATACGCACTGCACTGCGAATAGCCGCGGATTTGGGCTTGTGCCGGTATGAGAAAAGCGGTAGTATTATGGCAACCAAACTGCTGGAATGTTCGCAACCCATAGAGGACTGGGAGTCCAGCCCCTATGTTATGGAAGGGATCGCTGAATACAAAATCCTGGCGGATTGGGAGCAGGAGCTTTCGAAGACCATGGGGTGGTAGTGATGATGGGACCGCAGACAATTATGGACCGCGTAAAAGAATATGATCCCCATGCGGATTTCGAACTGATAGCCAAAGCATTCAATTATGCTTTGACTGCCCATGGCGATCAAAAAAGGATATCAGGAGAGCCTTATATAATCCATCCCGTGGAAGTGGCACTGATACTTACGGAAATAGAGATGGACAGTGCATCCGTCTGCGCCGCGCTGCTGCATGATGTGATCGAAGACACCCATTTCAGTTACCAAAACCTGGTTGATGAATTCGGGGAAGAAATCGCCATGCTGGTAGAAGGGGTAACCAAACTCAGCCGTATCGACTTCAAATCCCGGGAGGAGGCCCAGGCCGAGAACCTGCGCAAGATGTTCATTGCCATGGCCAAAGATATCAGGGTAGTCTTGATCAAATTGGCAGACAGGCTGCACAATATGCGGACCCTCAATTATCAGCCCGAATTCAAACAAAAAGAGATCGCCAGGGAAACCCTGGAGATATTTGCCCCCTTGGCCCACCGTTTGGGTGTATTCAAATTCAAGTGGCAGCTGGAGGATCTGGCCTTCCTCTATTTGGAACCGGAGACTTACTATGAAGTAGCCCAGCGGCTCAAGACCAAGCGTAAAGAAAGGGAAGAATACGTTAACACCCTAAAAAAACAGATCCAGGAGGGGCTTGAGCAGATCGGCATCAAGGCGGATATTGCCGGACGCCCCAAAAACATCTACAGCATTTACAAAAAAATGATCAAACAGGACAAATCGATCGATGAGATTTACGATAAAATCGCGATTCGAGTTTTAGTCGACACCGTACCCGAATGCTACGGAGTTTTAGGCATTATTCATACGATTTGGAAGCCCCTGCCGGGGAGATTCAAGGATTATATAGCCACTCCCAAACCCAACATGTACCAGTCACTACACACCACCCTGATCGGACAGGGAGGTGAGCCATTTGAAGTTCAGATCAGGACTTGGGAGATGCACGCTATAGCCGAATCAGGGATAGCTGCACACTGGCATTATAAAGAAGGCGCCAGTCCCAAGGAAAAGGACAAGAAATTCGATGAGAAACTGGCCTGGTTGAGACGGATCCTGGAATGGCAGCAGGATATCAACGATAATTCCGAATTTATGGAGTCTTTGAAAACCGATTTGTTTGATGATACGGTATTTATTTTCACTCCTAAAGGAGCGGTCATCGAGCTGCCCAAGGGTTCTTGCCCGGTAGATTTCGCCTATCGGGTGCACACCGAGGTGGGGCATAAGTGTACCGGCGCCAAGGTCAACGGGCGTATTGTGCCCTTGGAATATCAGCTCAACAACGGTGATATTGTCGAGATAATAACCTCGAAAAATTCACTGGGGCCGACACGCGGGTGGCTTGATTTTGTCAAAACATCCTCGGCCCGCAGCCGCATCAAAGCCTGGTTCAAAAAGGGCCAGCGCCAGGAAAACATTGTCAAAGGGCACGAGCTACTGGAAAGCGAACTGAAAAAACGCCATTTTGAGGCCAAGGAACTGCTGAAGGAGAGCAAGCTGGGGGATATTGTGGCGCGTTTTTCCCTGGCGTCGCTCGAAGACCTGTATGCAGCGGTGGGAGATGGCAGCCTAACGGCCAACCAAGTTGTCAACAGGATACAGGAGGCTCATTTCCCAGACCTGGGGGCCGATGAACTGGTCAGACTGCCTCAGCCCATTTCTGAAAGAAGGAGGCGGGCAGGGGACACCAAAGCTCTGCGCATAAAAGGGGTAGATGATGTGGTAATCAGGCTGGCCCATTGCTGCAATCCCTTGCCAGGTGACGATGTGCTTGGCTATATTACCAGAGGGCGGGGAGTATCAGTGCATCGCCAGGATTGCCCCAATCTCCAGAATTATTTCCGTAATGAGAAAAACCGGATATTGGAGGTCGAGTGGGCTGCCGAACAGGGTCATTATATCGTAGAGATGGAGATCGATGCCGTGGACAGAGACCGGTTGACTTCGGATGTCATGACAGTCATAGCCGACATGAAGATACCAGTCAATTCGGTTTTTTCCCGCGCCACCAGGAATGGGCAGGCCCTTATGAATCTCAAGCTGGAAATAACCGACATGTCCCAGCTGAATTCGGTAAAACAGAAGATCATGAAGGTAAAGGGCATCACTGATGTCAGGAGGGTGGTGCCGGGAGAAAGCCGGGGATAACTTGACCAGGGGCGATCAGCAAAAGATCTGCTGGGATTAAATACAGGGAGGAAGTGTGATTTTGATATTAATCGGGATGGAAATCAGTGCCATGGGGGTAAACTGCTATATCATAGGATGTGAAGAAACCCGGGAGGCAGCCGTTATCGATCCTGGGGGCAACCCCCGGGGAATAGTCAATGTGTTGCAGGAAAACGACCTGAAAGCAGTCTATATTATAAACACCCACGGCCATATCGATCATATAGGAGGCAACCAGGTGGTCAAGGAAGCCACCGGGGCCAGAATACTTATTCACGAGGCCGATAGCAAGATGCTTACCAATCCCGGGTCTAATCTCTCTTTCCTGATGGGGAATAAAGTCACCAGCCCACCCGCCGACCAGTTTATCCAGGAAGGCGATATCATAAAGGTCGGTAATACAGTTGAACTGGAAGTAATTCACACTCCTGGTCACAGCCCAGGCGGGATATGTCTAAAAGCCGGCGATATATTATTTGTGGGCGACACCTTATTCCAGGGTTCTATTGGCAGGACCGATTTCCCGGGGGGCTCCTACAGGCAGTTGATCCAGATGATCCAGGAAAAACTGCTGTGCTATGATGATTCGACAATTGTCTACCCCGGTCACGGCCCGGCTACGACTATTGGCTTCGAAAGGAAGCACAACCCATTTCTATAGCTGTTTGGCAGTAAATGCTCAGACTTACCGCAGCATACCAGGCTCCCCGCTGTAAACCGGTGGGGAGTCTATCGATTTAGGGGTGTGCATTGGTTGGCAGAGAGCAGGGAGGTATTGCAGGTCGTGATTTCCATCGACATTCAGCCCCGGGAGGTGCTGGCCCAAGTCCATGATCTGGTCCGTATGGCTTTACCTGGGTACAGGCTGGGGGAAAGCATTGAAAAGGGCGATGAAGGGCATATCTTTGTGGAGTGCTTGGAGCAAGGGGAGCGGGTTAGATTTACAGGATCCATAGCTATACGGGGAAATCCAAGGGTGACATCCTGGCAAAAGGAATACCTTATCGATCCATGCGAACCTGGTAATAAGGGGCAGTTGAATTTGGCGGCCCGTGCCTTTATGTACCGATTGCTGTGCCTCCACCTGGAGAGAAATTTTAATCCGTATGGACTTCTCACCGGAGTCAGGCCGGTTAAGCTGGTGCATCAGTTGTTGGACCA
>JAAZOA010000128.1 GCA_012798055.1 Syntrophomonadaceae bacterium
ATATGTTAGAATCTATACTGTTAAGAGGGAGTAGCATCATCAGGTAGGGTCAACATCGCGGCCTTTTGGCCTGGCTTTACCTCCCGGGATCGAAATCCTTGGGATTAAGCAAGACTTTTAACATGATCCTGGAACGAGGGGATTATGTTAAAGGTCTTTTTTCTTCAACTATTATTTTACCATTTAATTGCGGAGAGGATGACAGGAATGGAGAATAATGCTGACCCAGGCCTTAAAACCTCCTTTCACACCATAACTGCGGCGGAGGTTCTTAGGAAAATGGGCACCAGCCCGGACGGGCTTACTGAGACTGAAGCCCAGGAGCGTTTGCAACGCTTAGGGCCCAATGTCCTTACAGAAGGTCAGAAAAAAACCGTCCTGGGCATGTTGTTGCACCAGTTCAAAGATGTTATGATAGTTGTCTTACTGGTGGCCGCAGCTATAGCTGGTTTTATGGGAGAACAAACCGATGCTGCCATAATTATTGCAGTGGTGTGCATCAATGCGGTGTTGGGCGTAGCCCAGGAAAGCAAAGCCGAGCGGTCCCTGGCAGCATTGAAAAAGATGTCCGCACCCTATGCCAAGGTGCGCCGGCAGGGTCATGTTACCTTGCTGAAAGCCGAAGAAATCGTGCCCGGTGATATAGTTCTGGTAGACGCCGGCGACCATATACCGGCTGATATACGGCTGCTGGAGACTGCCTCCCTGAAAGTGGAAGAAGCTGCCTTAACCGGAGAATCGCTACCTGTAGCCAAGCATGCTACTGTCCTGGACAATGAGAATATCATGATCGGCGACAGGTATAATATGGCCTACCGGGGCACCAGCGTAACATATGGGCGCGGGATGGGCGTTGTTATTGCTACCGGTATGGGCACCGAGGTGGGGGCAATCGCGGATCGCCTCAACACATTGGCCATGGAGGAGACCCCTTTGCAGAAGAAGCTGGCGGAGCTGGGCAACTCACTATCGGTCGCAATAGTCGTAATCGCCGCTATCATATTCGCAACCGGGGTGATTCAACAAAGAGATACCCTGGAAATGTTCCTGATCTCGGTTAGCCTGGCTGTAGCAGCAATACCTGAAGGATTACCAGCTATTGTCACCATAGTACTGGCGATTGGGGTCCAAAAGATGGCCAGCCGCAATTCCATAATCCGCCGTCTGTCTGCGGTCGAAACCCTTGGTAGCACAGAAATCATTTGTTCCGACAAGACCGGGACCTTGACACTGAATGAGATGACTGTCCGGGAAGTCTTCTGGGATGATCATCAGCGCACTTCCACAGATGCATTCATTCCCGATGAGACCCTCTCCATAATGATGCAGGTAATGACCTTGTGCAATGACTCCAAGGTTACCCGGCATTCCCCCCACACCCTGGATGCAGTCGGGGACCCGACGGAAACAGCTTTGATTTATTTTGCTTTCGAAAAAGGATTCTATCCCGAGGGCAGCGAAACTATTATGCCTAGAGTGGCCGAGCTCCCCTTCGACTCGTAACGCAAGCTCATGACTACCCTCCATCAAATGGGAAGCAAAGTGCGGGTCATGACCAAAGGCGCTCCCGATGTGCTGTTGGGCAGGTGCCGCCGGGTGCTCATAAACGGGGAAATCGAAGCATTGGATGAAGAAACCCGGTCCATCATATTGGAAGTCAACCATAACATGGCTTCCAGAGCACTGCGTGTGCTGGCCATGGCCTACCGGGATCTGCCTTCAGTTCCCGATGATCTAGGTTCGGCCAGCCTGGAAGATGAACTGGTCTTTTTAGGTCTGGTCGGCATGATCGATCCCCCGCGCCAGGAGGCCCATGAGGCCATCCGCGTCTGCAAGCAAGCTGGAATCAAACCGGTTATGATAACTGGTGACCACCGGGATACAGCTGCAGCGATCGCCTTGGAACTGGGCATCATTGCAGATCCGAACGAGGTCATTACCGGTTTGGAGCTTGATCAATTAAGCGAAACCGATTTGCAGCATAAGGTCCTGGATTATTCGGTCTATGCCCGGGTTTCGCCTGAACATAAAGTCCGGATTGTGCAGGCCTTGAAAAGCAACCGCAAGATAGTAGCCATGACCGGCGATGGAGTTAATGATGCACCCGCCCTCAAAGCCGCAGATATTGGGATAGGTATGGGCATTTCAGGCACTGATGTGGCCAAGGGTGCATCGGATATGGTCCTGGCTGATGACAATTTCGCCACTATTATCCATGCAGTGGAAGAAGGGCGGAAAATTTACAGCAATATCCGTAAGGCCATCCAATTTTTGTTGTCGGCCAATATCGGAGAAGTAGTAACCCTGTTTGTTGCCACCATGCTCAACTGGACCATACTATTCCCGATCCATATACTCTGGATCAATTTGGTAACGGATACCTTTCCGGCTATGGCGCTGGGAATGGAAAAGGGCGACCCGGACATAATGAAACAACCGCCGCGGCAATCATCAGCCAGTATCTTCGCGGATGGCCTGGGGATCAGTATACTCTATCAGGGATTGCTGCAGGCTCTGATTACCCTGGCAGCCTATTATATAGGGCTGAATTACTATGCAGAGTCCATTGGCATCACCATGGCTTTTGCCACCCTGGCCTTTATCCAGTTGGCGCACGCTTTCAATGTGCGCTCCAGTAAGGATTCGGTTATGAAGATCGGCCTGTTTTCAAATCCATATATGCTGGCAGCGGCTCTATTTTCGGCCGCATTAATGGCAACCGTCATTCTTGTTCCAGGTCTGGGACCCTTATTCAGGGTGTCGAGCCTAAGTCCAACGCAATGGGGTATAGTGGTCGGATTGTCATTGCTGATCATTCCTCTGGTGGAACTGGTAAAACTGCTGGGGTGGGCTGGGCCCGATCATAAATAGAACCTGCAGGGGGAAATTCATTTTGCATAAAAAGCTCACATCATTCTTTGCAGTCGCCGTTCTGTTGCTACTTGCTTTCTATACTCAACCGGTACAAGCAGTGTTCAAAGAAGTATATTCTGAACTCTATAAGACTACCGATATAGCTTATGCTGATGCCTCACCTTTTCAGAAGCTGGATATATACTATCCAACCGAAGGTGAAGGGCCTTACCCGGTTATTGTTTCGATTCACGGAGGCGGTTATTGCACCGGTGACAAGCTTGGTTCCGATGCCCTGGTAGCCTGGCAGGGCCTGAAAAGAGGCTACGCAGTGGTCGCGATCAATTACCGTTTGAGTACAGAAGCCGTATTCCCCGCCCAAATCAATGACTGTAAAGCCGCCATCAGATTCATCAAAGCCCACGCAGAGGAGTACGATCTGGACCCCGATCACATTGGCGTATGGGGCAGTTCCGCCGGCGGCACTCTGGCGGCTATGCTCTCGGCTTCAGCTGGTGTGGCCGAACTCGAAGACCTCAGCCAAGGCAATCCCAGCCAATCTGACCGCGTCCAGGCTGTTGTCGATTGGTGCGGTCCCATGGACCTCCTGACGATGGACATACAATTTTCCGAAAGCGGAGTAGCCGGATACCCCACTAACATCCCCACTTCTTACGGATCCAAGTACCTTGGCCGCTTAGTCACGGAGGTTCCTGAACTGGCTGAGAAAGCCAATCCTGCCACCTATATAACCCCGGATGATCCGCCGGTATTTATCCAGCACGGTACGCTTGATGATTGGGTACCGGTACAACAGTCCTTAGTCTATGCCGAACAGCTCAAAAAGGTGTTAGGTGAAGAGCGGGTGGTCCTGGAGATCATACCTGGGGCGGCCCACGGCGGAACTCCATTCAACAATGAGGCCAACGTGAGCAAGGTTTTGGACTTCCTGGACGCCAACCTGAAATGATCTCCTGCCGCAGACGACCAATGCCGCCGTTTCCAGCATAAAAGCCGGCAAACGGCGGCATTTTTTAACTTGATGTTTGCTTTCTTAGGACAGGGTTCTACGACTCAGACATCACTTGCGGTAAAATACTTCTCCGCTCTTGACCACCTCACCATGAGCCAGCAATCTCTGCAGGTGCTGGTCCAGGGACATCTTCTCCATCCACATCAGCAAATCGTTGAGGGTATTCTGCTCCCCAAAGACGATCTGTTTGAGTGCCAGCTGTTCAATGGTCTGGGGCACTTCCAGGGCTTTCAGTATCTCTTCTTCTTTGCGATAGATTACTTCCGC
>JAAZOA010000129.1 GCA_012798055.1 Syntrophomonadaceae bacterium
CACCTTTTTTTTACCGGGACCTGGCCGCTTTGAGCCATATCACTACTGCGCAGTTTGGCATCGCCCTGGCTATGGCGGTTCTGAATACGCTGTTGGCGGTGCTGTTCTTCTTGAAGGGATTAAAGAGGATAGGCGCATCTCGGGCTACCTTGTTAAGCACCGCGGAACCCGTCTTTTGCCTGTTGATGGCATATATTGTCCTGGGGGAGAGCTTAAGCTTGCGGCAGATGACAGGTTCGGCTATGGTCCTGGCAAGCATGCTGCTGACGGTATATGCCCGTCCGGCCAGCCTGGAAAAAATATAGGCAAACAGGTAGAATGCACTTGTCTATGACAGATTATGTACATTCAGTAATCGATAAATCTGTTCTTCTATGCTTTGCATGGCATCCTCCGATAGATTTCTCTGTTTATGCGGGACTTCATTGCTAATCATTCCTTTGACGGAAGTAGGCGGACCGCTCAGGATATAAATCTCTTCACCCAGTAAGACCGCTTCATCAATATCGTGGGTGACAAAAATAGCACTGCGTTTCTCCATCAGCCACAGGTTCAAAAATGCCTGCATAACGGCTGTTTTCAATTGCAGGTCAAGACCTTTGAAAGGTTCATCCATGAGCAGAATATCCGAGGGGTAGGCAAATGCACGCACGATAGCGACCCGTTGCTTCATGCCTCCACTCAGCTGGCTGGGATAGTAATCCTCAAATCCCCTCAAGCCTACTATATCTATATAGTTTTTTATCAATATCTCTCTTTCCGCCTGACTCAATTTATCCTTGAGCACAAAATCAATATTCTGCACTGCGGTTTTCCAGGGCAACAACCGTGGTTCCTGAAAAAGATAACTGATAGTCTTCCCGGTCAAGCCGGTGATCTCACCCTGGTCAGGGGCAATCACACCGGAAATGATATTGAGCAGGGTTGTCTTGCCGCACCCTGATGGTCCCAAAATGCAGACCAATTTATGCTCCTCCAGGTTCATATTCAGGTCTTTAAGCACATAGAGATCCCCAAAGCGTTTATGGATATGGCTAAGTCTCAAAGTCATTCAATTAACCCCACGTCTTCAGTCTGGTTTCCAGGGCATTGATCAGATACTCGAAAATAAAGCTGATAACTATGACTACTACTGTCCAGGCCATAACTTGGGCTGTTTCCAAATATGACTTGGCAGACATCAGGTTGGAGCCTATGGCAAAGAGAGGCTGACTCAGTATTTCGGCAGCGATTATCACTTTCCAGGTCAATCCCATGCCGTTGGAGGCTCCAGCCAAAAGGTAGGGAAGTATAGCGGGCAGGTATAATTCGCTGATCACCCGCCTGGTCCTCACCCGATACATTTGCGCCATTTCCAGCAGTTGCGGATCAATATTTTTGATCCCCGCCACTACGTTGCCATAAATTATTGGGAATATCATCAGGAAAGTCACAAAGATGGGGACCAAATCAGTGCGGAACCATATGATAGCCAGGATCACGACTGACATGACCGGCGTAGTCCTGACTACTGTCACCCATGGTTGAAGCAGCCAATAAACGGGCACACTGAAACCAGCAGCAACCCCGAGGACCATGCCAGCCAGGCAGGACAAGACAAAACCCAGCAGGCCTCGCCCGACGGTGGCAGCCACTGCCGGCCAGAAATCAACTGAATTGATCACCAGCCACAATTGCATGATGGTCCGTTCCGGGGAGGGCAAGATGAGCTCCTGGTTCCAGAAAACAGCAAGAAGCTTCCATACCAGCAGTAAGGCCAGTATGGAAGCCAGAGTATATAGTCTATTTTTGGAAGAAGAAGTTTGCATCTGGTAATTTCCCTCCTACGGTGTTAGGAGAAAAGTCCAGGAGGATCTGCAGGTATTTGTCCACTGCTGGTTTGGCATCCATAGCGCTCATATACCGGATATTGCACCTGGGGATGGCTACGACCGCCACATCAGCTGGGATCCCTAAATCCTTCTTGCCCACCAGGGCTCCTGCTTCGGCCGGATTCTTGTTTACCCAGTCGATGGAAGCGGCATACTCTTGCAGG
>JAAZOA010000130.1 GCA_012798055.1 Syntrophomonadaceae bacterium
ACCCCACCATCAGCTTGGTGAGGTTCAAACCGGATACATTCTTGATGGCTTTGGATTTCATGCCCCCCGTGACCATCACATCACCATTGGGAAGCACCACCTCCAGGCCGAGCACATATTGTTCGGTGCAGCCATATTTCACTGCCCGCAGTCCGGAGGCATTGTTGGCCACCATCCCGCCCACTGTGCACATCAGGCTGGAGCCGGGATCGGGGGGGAAAAAGAGGTTGTATTTGGCCAGCTCCTCATTGAGTTTGGCATGGATGACTCCAGGGCGCACGAGGCATTGCATATTCTTTTGATCGATCTCAACTATTTCATCCCAGGTGGATAAATCCAGGACGATTCCTCCCTCGACTGCAATGCAGCCTCCGGTTTCTCCAGTGCCTGCACCGCGGGGGATCACATTGACATCATTTTCGTATGCGAAGCGCATAATTTTTTGGAGATCCTCAACGCTCCTGGGGAATACCACCGCATAGGGGGAGGATGGTTCAAGCTTGGTTAAAAAAGAACTATCATATGAATAGTACATTAGGTCAAGTTCATCGCTCAATAGCAGTTCCTTGCCCAATATTTTCGCCAATTCTTTCTGAATCATTGTCTTGTCCAAAATATCACACTCCTGTTAGATTTACCGGCAGGCTATTGAAGCAGTACTTGATTATTATATCACAAATGAATTTGGTTGCTTTTAAGATATATTCGGAAAATGTAGCCACTTGAATAATTATGGAGGATAATCTAAGCAGTGAGGTCAGCGGCCTTTTTGGGGTCGTGCAGAGCCAGCAAGATTCGGGTTATACATAGAATCATTGAACAATAGAAATTCATTTTTGTTGACGCTCACTCCAGGCTGAGGTTCGGAAGCATATCAGGCTGATAGGCGGCGTCAACCAGGAATAAAGCATCCCAAGCAGTCAGCAGCGGTTTTAAACAGGGCGTTCCATGCTTCGTATCCGAATGCGCGGGCAACTCTCCAGGTATGCCTTACTCCTTCGATATGCCCATACTGCTGAACTTTTCGCGATTAAAATTCGTAAACTAATACATATGCCAGCCTTCCGGCAAAATCTGAATTCATTCAGAGCGGATGCACGTCTTTTTATGTAAATATTTATCAACCAGCAGGAGAATCTTCACAGCCTCTAGAATGATAAATTAAGCCTGTTTACTTTGTTTCATATATAGTTTTCTGATTTCTAATACTAATACAGTCCTCTTTGTATTAGTGAGAGGGGGGAGACATGAGAGAATGGCACAGAGAGGCCCGTAATGACGGGCAATCCCGATGTGGCGTGCAAACCACAGGGAATTCAAGTGATAGAGGAGGTACATCAATGGCGTACGAAAACGTACTGCTGGAAAAAGAAGATCGCATAGCTATTCTAAGTATCAATAGACCGAAAGCTCTGAATGCCCTGAACAATGACACCCTGGTAGAGATTGATAAAGCTGTCGATGAGATCAAGGCTGACGACAGTATAGATGTGGTCATCGTTACTGGAGCAGGTGACAAAGCTTTTGTAGCCGGTGCAGACATTGCATTTATGCAGAACCTGACCGCCATGGAAGCCCGGGCCTTTGGAGCCCTGGGACAGGCTGCCTTCCGCAAGCTCGAAGCCATGGAAAAACCTAGCATTGCTGCTGTAAATGGTTTTGCCCTGGGGGGTGGATGTGAATTGGCCATGGCCTGCGATTTTCGTGTTGCGTCAACCAGTGCCAAATTTGGACAGCCCGAAGTGGGTCTCGGGATTACTCCCGGTTTCGGCGGAACCCAGCGTTTGCCGCGTTTGGTAGGTCCGGGAATGGCTAAACAAATGCTTTACACCGCCGACATAATTGATGCCAATGAAGCCCTGCGCATTGGCCTGGTTAACAGCGTAGTCGCTCCTGAGGAATTGATGGATTTCGTCAAGAAGATAGCCAAACGCATTATAAGTAAAGCTCCGGTAGCGGTCCGCCTGAGCAAAGCGGCTGCCAACGAAGGTCTGCAGGTCGACATCGACCGCAGCATGACCATCGAAGCTGATGCGTTTGGCCTTTGTTTTGCTACCACCGACCAGAAAGAGGGCATGGGTGCCTTCGTTGAGAAGAGAAAACCCCAGTTTACTGGTAAATAGTCTAGAGCCTTTGGTCTATAAGCTCCAAAATATTTTGGGGCTCTAGAATAAAAAGAAAGAAGAGGTGGATATTTAAGTGAAGGAAGTAGTAATCGTAAGCGCATGCCGTACCCCCATCGGGACCTTCGGCGGAACCTTCAAGGACACTCCGGCTAGAAAACTAGGTGCCATTGCCATGGCCGAAGCAGTTAAGAGAGCCGGAATTACTCCAGAGCAAGTTGATGAAGTCATTTTTGGTTGTGTTCTTCAGGCCGGCCTGGGCCAGAACATCGCCCGCCAGTGCATGATCGACGCTGGTCTCCCCATCGATGTAACCGCTTTCACCATCAACAAAGTCTGCGGCTCCGGCTTGAGAGCTGTATCCCTGGCCTCCCAGCTGATCAGGACCGGGGATGTGGATATCGTCCTGGCTGGTGGTGTCGAGAACATGACCATGGCTCCCTACGTGGTTCCCAAAGCCCGCTATGGCTACAGGATGGGCAATGGCGTGCTGGTTGACGAAATGGTATTCGGCGGCCTGACCGATATCTTCAACGGTTACCACATGGGCATCACTGCAGAGAACATCAACGAGCAGTATGGCATTACCAGAGAAGAACAGGATGCCTTCGGACTGCGCAGCCAGCAGCTCGCTACCGCTGCTATCGCGGCCGGCAAATTCAAAGACGAAATCGTACCCGTGGTAATTCCCGGCAAAAAAGGCGACCTGGTATTCGATACCGACGAACATCCCAAAGCTAATACTACCGCTGAAGGACTGGCCAAACTGAAACCCGCTTTCAAGAAAGACGGTTCGGTTACTGCCGGCAATGCCTCCGGCATCAATGATGCTGCAAGTGCTTTGATAGTCATGTCTGCTGACAAATGCAAAGAATTAGGCCTCAAGCCCATGGCCAAGATAGTCAGCTGGGCCTCCGGCGGCGTGGATCCCAAAGTTATGGGACTTGGACCTGTTCCAGCTACCCGCAAAGCCCTGGCAAAAGCCAACCTGACCATTGACGATATTGCTTTGATTGAAGCCAACGAAGCGTTTGCGGCTCAGTCCATCGCGGTCGCCAGAGATCTGGGCTGGGACAAGGCCATGGACAAAGTCAATGTCAACGGCGGTGCCATCGCCCTCGGACATCCCATCGGCTCCTCAGGTGCCCGCATCCTGGTCACCCTGCTCTATGAGATGAAGAAACGCAACCTGGAAGGCAAACTGGGTCTGGCCACCCTGTGCATCGGCGGCGGCCAAGGAACTTCACTGATTGTCGAATTAATGTAGTCATTACCCCAGAGGTCCCAAATAAAAAATAAAATTATGAGGAGGGAATAATATTGGCACATAGTACTTGGCTGTATCAAATGCGCGATATCAAATTCCAGATCAAAGAATGGCTTCCGCTCGAAGAAAAGCTCCTGTCTTTGGACGCCTATAAAGATTACTATGGAATTGACGACATCGACAACTTCCTGGATGTCAACTTCAAAGTCTGCCGTGACGTAATGTGCCCGGCCAATAAAGATGCCGATGAACCAGGTGCTACTTTCGTGGGCGGCAATGAGCATGCAGTTGTTACTCCGGATTCATTCAAGAACGTTTATAAAACCATACAGGATGCTGAGTTAGGCCAGCAGTTCGGTTTCCGTGGCGAAGGTAAAATCCCCCTGGTCTGGTACGCTCCCATCCTGGAGATGCAGTCCGGTGCATCTCCGTCGATAGTGATGTTCTGGTGTCTGACCCAGGGCGCTACCACCGTGCTCCAAGACTATGGCACCCAAAAACAGAAGGATGTTTTCCTGGAGAAGATGCTGGCCGGTCAGTGGTGCGGCACCATGGGCCTGACTGAACCCGGCGCAGGCTCCGAAGTCGGCGCGCTTGCCAGCAAGGCCTTCCCCACTGACAAGCCCCATATCTACAAGATGAAAGGCACCAAGTGCTTCATCACCTCTGGTGACCATGACCTGGCTGAAAACATCATCCACCTGATGCTGGCCAAGACCCCCGGCGCCGCAGAAGGCACCGCCGGCATTTCTTTGTTCATCGTGCCCAAGTTCTGGGTAGATCCCGACACCGGCGAGATGGGTGCCTGGAATGACGTGACCTCGGTTGGTATCGAGCACAAGATGGGTATCCACGGTTCCTCCACCCTGACCCTGGCCATGGGTGAAAACGACAACTGCTACGG
>JAAZOA010000131.1 GCA_012798055.1 Syntrophomonadaceae bacterium
AAAAATGCTCTTTCTTCTTTTCGAAACGGCTGATCATAACTGCACTGTGCTTCTCGCGGACAAAGGCGGTGCAGTAGTTTTTGAACAACTCCACATCCTTCCACAGATTCGCGGTTGCATCATCTATATCCTTGCCCAACTGTATCCAGTGCGGGGTGAAATCATTGTTTTTCAGAATACGCATGACCATCCGCATCTCCGGCGGTTCATAGGGATTTTCACTGAGATCCAACGGCTTCCCATATCCCTCCAGGTTGTCGAATTCTCCCTTTTCTCTGGCTTTCCTTATCTGTTCCTCAACCAATTCTTCTATGCTGCTCATATATTTGGCGAGTTTTCTATTCTGCTGGGCTTTGATCATTATTTCTTCTTCCAGGGACCGCTCCGACACCTTAATTCTCTCCTTTTTCTTCCAACACCGGCAGTTCGGTGAGACTGGTCAAGCCAAACAAGCGCAGGAATTCGTGGGTGGTACCGTAAAGGATCGGTTTGCCGATCCCAGGTTTTCTCCCAACTTCTTTAATTATACCTTTTTCCAAGAGGTTGGCTATCACGCGTTCGCTTTTCACACCCCGCATCTGCTCTATTTCAGGCCGGCTGAGGGGTTGCCGGTAAGCAATAATGGCAAGGGTTTCCAGCGCCGCTGGCGACAGGCGACGGCTGGCAGGTTTCAACACCTTGACTACGACCTCGCTGAATTCCGCCTTGGTGGCCATGACAAAACAGTCTTCAACCGCCAATATCTGTATGCCCCGCGACGATTTTTCATATTCAGCCATCATCTCTTGTATTATTTCCTCTAGTTCATTTGATCCTAGCCCCAATAGCTCCTGCAATTCAATGCGGCTGATATGTTCTCCGGCCACAAACAGAACCGCCTCTATGGCTCCTTTTAAATCATCCCGCAACAACATTTCATTCTCCCACCTGCAAACAGACTTTGATGTCTCCACCGTGATATTCCTGTATTGCCTCAACCTTCTTCAGGCGTATAAGTTCCAGTAAAGCCAGAAAGTAGGCCAGATATTCACGCCTGACTGCGCTTTTGGCAAATAATTCCTGAAAAACGACCGTTTGTCCGTTGGGGGGCAAGCGCTCCAGAATCTTCTCCATCTTCAGACTGACATCGAAATCATTTTCCGGCAGTTGATATGCCGGGGTTTCACCATGTCTTGACTGTAAGGCATACCAAGCCCTGACCAACAGCCCCAGACTGGTGGTTATTTCGCGCGGGAAATCCGTCAATCCGGTCTGTCCGTAACGAAAAAAAACCCGGTTCACTTCGTCTTCATACCGGCTAGCCAGAAACTCCGCTGCCAGCTTGAATTGCCTGTATTCCAGGATCCTGTTTATGAGTTCTTCCCGGGGATCAAGAATTTCTTCCTCCCCTGCTGCTCCGCTCTCCAGCCTGGGCAGCAGCATCCTCGACTTGAGGTTGAGCAGGCAGGACGCCATTATCAAGAATTCGCCGATATTGTCCAAATCAATGCGCCCGGTGTTTTCGATAAATTCGATATACTGGTCGGCTATGCGCGCTATGGGAATATCATAGATGTCCATCTCTTCTTTTTCTATCAGGTACAGTAGCAAGTCCAGGGGACCGTAAAACTTGTCTAGATTAACCAGGTAACTCACTGTTTTCCTCCTAGCAACCGCCGTCCCTGCCAGCAAGACCTCAGCAGCCGGTCTTTAATATACCAGGGACTGCAAAATCCCATAGATCAGGTTTACCAATGGCCACATGATTTTGCTCACCGAATCCGTTACAATCAGTAAAAGCAGGATGACCGGCCCGTATTGTTCCAGGGAGTATATCAGCCTAGCCCCGCTGTCTGGCAGGATGCCCGCCAGAATCTTTGAGCCGTCCAGTGGAGGCACCGGAATCAGGTTAAAGGCTGCCAGGATCAAATTAATGTAAACCAAGGGCTGCAGGAGAACCTGGGCCCATATCGTTGCCTGGGCGGTGGAAGCTTCCGGCAGCATGCGCAGCAGCATCATTCCGAGCAGGGCGAGTCCCAGGTTCATCCCCGGCCCAGCCAGGGAAACCAGCATCATGCCGGTTTTGGGACTTACCATCTGGAATCGGCGCGGGTCTACCTGCACAGGTTTGGCCCAGCCGAATTTAAAAAATACCAGCATAAAAAATCCCAGCCAGTCGACATGTGGCAATGGATTTATGGTCAAGCGCCCCTGTCGATAAGGAGTTGGATCACCCAGGAGGTGAGCCGCCCACCCGTGAGCGAATTCGTGAAAGGTCACCCCCACCAGAATGGCAGGCAGCCAGATCAGGGTCTCAATCAGCCAATCCATTAGCAAATCTTCCTTCCTTAATCCATCTGCGCAACAGATTCAGCTCTTCCTCCCGGTTACGCACAACTTGATCCAATTTGGCAGCATACATTTCCTCAAGGATGACCTTGAACCTGGGACCAGGCAGAAATCCCATCCTTTTTAGATCATGTCCGTTAATTTCGACTTTGACTTGTTCCTTCAAGTCGCAATAGTTGACGACTCTTTCCCAGGCGCTCTCTTCATTTAAATGCAGCAACAGATATATTATATTCTCTTTGCCCAAATTAGCCAGCAATTTGTCCATCTGGCTGGGTTTCATGTCTTCCTGGCTAATTTTTTCAGCCAACAAGGGGATGCGGGCTGCATCTTCTATACTGCGCTGAGCATAGCGATCCAGGGGATAGCGTTCCAGTACCTGAGCTATCTCCGGCGGCGACAATCGGGAGAAAATGACCAAGAGATAAACCAGCCAGGTCCGGATTTCGTGCCCGTAATAGCGGTCCTCCCACCAGGCCATTACCAGAGGTATGCGCTTGGCATTGATGCGGTTCAACTCGTTCAGGTCGACCTCGGGCAAGATATATTTCCATACCCCGGTCTCACGCATCCGCTCTATAGCAGCCAGGGGGTCCTTCTCGCTCAAGATCAATATCAATTCCTGCATGATGCGTTTATAGGAGAGTTTCCCCAGCATCCGCCTCTCGATAGCATCTCGGGCAAAACGCAAGGTATCGACCTCGATGGTAAATTTATAACGTTGTTCAAACCTTATAGCCCGTAAAATGCGGGTAGGGTCCTCTACAAAACTGAGATTATAGAGGATACGGATATACCGGTTTTGAATATCTTTACGCCCGCCGAAATAATCGATGAGATCCCCAAATTTTCCAGGATTTAAGCATATAGCCATGGTGTTGATGGTGAAATCGCGCCGGTACATGTCTTCCCTGATCGATGACCTTTCCACCATAGGCAGGGCGGCTGGAAATTCATAGTACTCAGTCCTAGCAGTCGCCACATCTATTTTGGTGCCTTTGTCCAGTATCACGGTTGCGGTACCAAAACGCTCGTGGCCTCTTACCCTGCCCCCGAGTTGCTGCCCCAGGCGTTTGGCCAATTCCAGCCCATCGCCTTCAACCACCAAGTCGACATCGAAATTAGGCACCTCTAAAAATAGGTCCCGCACGTAACCTCCCACACAGTATACCGTGCTGTCAAGGGACTGGGCTATCTGTCCGCTGACTTCCAAAACCGTGAAAATGTCCGCCGGGATCCTTTCGCGCATCAATTCCAGGAAGTTCTCGCTTCCGCCCTCACTGAAAGGATAAAGGAGTTCGTGGTCTTCGGGGTAATCTTCACCATGCAGGATCCTCAGTATATCGGTGCGGGACACTATACCTACCAAACGCCCCCGGTCGACCACCGGTAACCTGCCGATATCATATTCCACCACCATCTTCTGTATCTCACTCACTGGTGTGTCGGGCGCAATGGAAACCACTTCCGTGGTCATGAAACCTTTGACCGGCGCATGGCCCAGTTCGTGGAGGATTGCTTTGTCCACATCCCGCCGGGAAATCATCCCGACTACCTTGGCCCCCTCTACCACCGGCATGCCGGTGTGGCCATAACGCAGCATGATGCGGCCGGCTTCTTCCATAGTGCGCTGGGAGGCTATGGTCTTGACCGGGGTAGTCATGATGTCCTGGGCAATGATAGCCGGGCGGATCTTGTCAGCCAACTGCTCCAGGATCAGATCGGCCACCTCCTGGGTACTTTTCCCCTTTATCACCGCCGAGGCTGCCCTTTCCTGGCCATTGCCGCCCAACGGCCTTAAAATTTCGTTGACCCTCAGGTTACTGCTAGAGCTTCTTCCCACTACATTCGCCTTGCCCTGCATCAAGGCCACCGCGAACACAGCATCACAGGCTTCCATCTTCAGCAGCCGATAGGCAACGATATCCAAACCAGGAATGAATGCTTTGCCCTCATAGGTTGCAATGGCCACGTCCACATTGCTTATTTTCACATGGCGGACTGAGTCCAAGAGGCTTTGTAAAATAAGGCGCTGTTCCCCGGTAAAAGGCTGCTCCATGAAATTGGCGACAACTTTGAGATTGGCCCTGCATCCCAGAAGATAGGCGACTGCCTGGGCGTCTCTCTGGGTCGTGGACGGGAACATTAGGCTGCCAGTATCTTCATAGATACCCAGGGCCAGGATGGTGGCATCAAAGGGAGTGATGGCAATCCCCCGGGTGACGATTTTTTCCACCAGGATGGTAGTCGTAGCCCCCAGGTCGTGAATTTCACTGACCGTGCCGACCAGGTCATCGCCAGCGGGAGGGTGATGGTCAAAGATATGATACTCGATCCCTGGTTGAACAGCCAGTTCACGCAATTGTCCAAGTCTCCTGGGATTGGCTGTATCCACCAGAATCAATCGTGACACATCGCTGAAGTCCACATTTTTGGGGGTTTTAATCAAAAGGGAGTCCTTGTATAAAGCCATGAATTGTTTGATATTCTCCGAAACCGTACCGGAAAACACCATCACCGCCCCCGGATAAAGCTTGCTGGCGGCCACCATGCTGGCCAAGCCGTCAAAATCAAGGGCGTTATGCGAGGTTATGATTTCCACATCTTATCTCCTAATCCGATTATGTCTGCATTATAACATATGCCGCGGCGAGCCTTGATCGGAGGTCGTGCGTACCGAGCCGCCAGTTGTCAGAATGCGCGCTCACTGTCCAGGAGGATGGTGCAAGGGCCGTCATTCTCGATTAATACCTGCATATCCGCACCGAATCGGCCGGTCTGGACCGGAACCCCTTTGGCCGCTAAGTAGGGCTTGCTAACCAATAGAAAAAGAGCCTAAAAACCAGGTAAAACGGGCATTGATGCCGAATATATGTGCATAGGGAATGGCGATTTTGGCAAAAAAACCATGCACATGGAGGCAAA
>JAAZOA010000132.1 GCA_012798055.1 Syntrophomonadaceae bacterium
AAACCAAAGCATGTTCACGGCCTCCCTGGCCAACCACCAGGATCTTCTTACCCACAAATAACCCCTCCAGAAAAATCGATTAATGTTTGAAATGGCGGATACCGGTGAAAACCATGGCGATGCCATGCCGGTTGCATGCATCGATGCTCTCCTGGTCGCGGATCGAGCCGCCGGGCTGGATGATGGCCGCGATGCCGGCTCCAGCTGCCAATTCGACTGTATCTGCAAATGGAAAATAGGCATCGGAGGCCATTACCGCTCCCCTGCATTTCTCCTGGTCCTGCAGCGCTAGGGCCGCGGATCCGACCCGGTTCATCTGTCCGGCTCCCACACCTACCGTCACCCCGCCTTTGGCCACCACGATGGCATTGGATTTCACATGCTTGGCTACTTTCACGGCAAAAGCCATCTCGCGGATCTGCTCAAGGGTAGGGGCTTTTTCGGTTACCACCTGCAGGGTGTTCAGGTCCAGTTCCCCCTGATCGCTTTCCTGGGCCACAAACCCGCCCTCTACGGATTTGATCTGCAGTTCGTCACTGCTCACGATAGGCAGCTCCAGCAAGCGCAGGTTCTTCTTGGCCCGCAGACGTTCCAGGGCTTCGGCTTCATATCCCGGCGCAATTATACATTCCATGAAGGTTCCCGCCGCTTTTTCAGCGGTTGCCAGGTCCACCGGGCGGTTGAAAGCCAGGATCCCCCCATAGGCTGAAACCGGGTCACTGGCAAAGGCCTTCTCATAAGCTTCAGCCAGGGTCTCTGCCACTGCGGTTCCGCAGGGATTGGTGTGTTTGATGATAACGCAAGCCGTATCGGCAAATTCCTTGACCAATGCCCAGGCTGCTTGCACATCGATAATATTGTTGTAGGACAGCTCTTTGCCGTTCAATACCTTGGCATCAGCCAGGCCAAGGCCCGGATTAAGATTGCGGTAAAAACAGGCTTTCTGGTGGGGATTTTCCCCGTAGCGCAGATCGTATACCTTTTCCCCGGCCAGGACCAGGTTGTCCGGGAAAAGTTCGCCGTCGATCTTGGCCAGATAAGCCGAGATCATGGCGTCATAGGCAGCCGTGTGGGAAAATGCTTCCCGGGCCAATTTGCGCCTCATGCCGGCATCGACCCCGCCTTGCTCTAAGGCTTCCAGCACCGGACCATAGAACTCGGGTTTCACCACCACGATCACATCCTGGTGGTTTTTGGCGGCCGACCTCAACATGGAAGGCCCGCCGATGTCGATGTTTTCTATGGCCTCGGCCAGGTCCACATCCGGCTTGGCTACCGTCTCCCGGAAGGGATAAAGATTGACCGCTACTATGTCGATGGGCTCGATGGCATTGGCCGTCAGTTGCTGCAGGTGGTCGGGCACCCGCCTGGCCAGGATGCCGCCGTGGATCTTGGGGTGCAGGGTTTTGACCCGGCCGTCCAGGATCTCGGGGAAACCTGTTATTTCGGCCACCGGTTTGACATTGATACCGGCCTCATGCAAACTCTTATAGGTTCCCCCGGTGGAAATTATCTCGTAACCCAGCATTTCCAGGCCGCGGGCAAATTCTACAACCCCCTCTTTGTTGGAAACACTGATCAGGGCTCTTTTCATAGTCTATCAATCCCCCTAAATAATATGTACTACCCGTCCCTCCACGTATATTCGGCCTTCGGCCAGCAATTGCAGGGCCTGGCAATAAGCCTGGTGTTCCTGCACCAAAATCCTGGCCGATAGGCTGTCCTCATCATCATGGGCAAAAACCGGCACCGCTGCCTGGAGTATTATCGGCCCGGTATCCATGCCTTCGTCCACCAGGTGCACGGTGCAGCCGCTGACCTTGACCCCGTAATCCAGGGCCTGGCGCTGGGCGTGCAGACCCGCAAAGGAAGGCAAGAGGGCCGGGTGGATATTCAAAATCTTCAAGGGATAAGCCTCCAGCATGACCGGTCCGACCAGCCGCATGTAGCCAGCCAGGACCACCAGGTCCACCTGCCAGGCCTGCAATTGATCGACTATCGCCTTCTCATAGCGGTCTTTATCAGCATACATCGCCGGTTCGATGATAATAGCCGGTATTCCCAGTTCTTCGGCCTTGTCAAGGACCCGGGCTCCGCGCTGATCGGATATGACCCCGCATATTTCCGCATCCAGGCGGTTCTCGCGGATCGCCTGGCAGATAGCCAGGAAATTGCTGCCCCGCCCCGATGCCAGTACGGCCAGCTTGAGATGTTTGCGGGCTTGAACCTGCTTCATTGAATGACCACCTGTGACCCGCCGGATCTGACCCGCCCGATTACCTGTGAATTTTCGCCCACCATGCGCAGGTGGATCATGGCTTGTCCGGCATAATCCTGAGCTATGGCCATTATATATCCTATTCCCATGTTGAAGGTCCTGAACATCTCAGGTTCCGGTACATCTCCCAGCCGGGCAATGAGATTGAAAATAGCCGGTACCTCCCAGGCAGAGCGGTCGATTTCCGCTGACAACCCCTCCGGGATTATCCTCTGCAGGTTTTCGGCGATGCCTCCGCCGGTTATATGGGCCATACCGCGTATAGGGACTTCGTGCAGCAATGACAAGACTTTCGGCACATAGATGCGGGTCGGTGTCAGCAAGGCCTCGCCCAAAGTCATCCCCAGTTCATCGATCTCATCGTTTATGCTCAGCCCGGCTTCTTCCAGCAATACCTTGCGGGCCAGGGAGTAGCCGTTGGAATGCAGGCCGGAGGACGTCAGCCCTATCAAGACATCGCCGCTCTGGATGGCCGCGCCATTGATCAGGCGGGATTTATCCACCACTCCCACCGTGAATCCGGCCATGTCGAATTCATCGCTGCCGTAGAAACCAGGCATTTCAGCTGTTTCTCCCCCGATCAAAGCACAACCGGCCCTCAGGCAGCCTTCACTCACCCCTTTGACCAACTCCTCGATTATTGCCGGCTGCAGTTTCCCCACCGCCAGGTAATCCAGGAAAAACAGCGGTTCAGCTCCATGGGTCAATATATCGTTGACACACATGGCTACCAGGTCTATCCCCACCGTGTCATAAATCCCGCACAGCCGGGCTATGCGCAGCTTGGTGCCCACCCCGTCTGTTCCCGAAACCAGGACCGGTTCCCGGTATTTTTTGTTGTCCAGCTGGAAGAACCCGCCGAAGGAACCGATCCCCGCCAGCACCTCAGGCCGCCGGGTGCGATCCACCCACTTCTTGATCATGTCCACCGATTTGTTGGCAGCGTCGATATCTACCCCTGCCTTTTTGTAAGTCCAACCGTCCTTCATCTCTCAGGTAACCCCTCTCCGTACCTATTTGCCTTCCGCTCCGGCTGGATATTCCCCGCAGAAACAAGCGTCGCAGAATATTTCCGCTTCACTGCCCAGGGCTTTGAACATGCCCGCCCGGCTGATATAATGGAGACTGTCCGCTCCGATATACTGACAGATCTGGTCCACATCCATAGTGCTGGCTATGAGTTCCTCCCGGCGGGAGGTATCTATGCCATAATAACAGGGGAACTTGGTAGGGGGAGAAGACACTACCATATGCACTTCCTGGGCCCCAACGTTGCGCAGCATCTGCACTATTTTCTTGCTGGTCGTGCCCCGCACTATGGAATCATCGATCATTATCAAGCGCTTGCCCCTCACTACCTCGGCTACCGCATTGAGTTTGAGCCTGACCCCCATTTCCCGCATCTGTTGGGTGGGCTGGATAAAAGTGCGGCCCACATAGCGGTTTTTCATCAAGCCTTCTTCGAAAGGCAGCCCGGATTCCTCCGCATAACCAAGCGCCGCGGCCGTACCGGAATCAGGGACGGCGATCACCATGTCCGCAGCGATGGGAAATTCACGGGCCAGCTGCCGTCCCAACTCCCTCCGCGCCTGGTTTACGTTCAGACCATCGATGGTGCTGTCAGGGCGGGCAAAATAGATATACTCGAATATACAGTGGGCCCGGCGGGGTGAATTGATCACCTGCAGAGAGCGCAGTCCCTTGCGGTCGATCACCACCACTTCCCCGGGATTGACATCCCTTACGAATTCAGCTCCCACCGTGTCCAGGGCAGCTGACTCGGAGGCCAGGATATAGTCGCCATGCAGGTTGCCGATGCACAAAGGCCGGATGCCCATCTGGTCACGCACTCCCAGCATCCTGTCCTCGGTCATTATGATCAGGGCGAAGGCCCCCTTGATATCGATCATAGCTTTGTTCAAGGCGTCCTCCAGGTCATCCTGGGAATAGCGGGCCAGCAGATTGGCTATCACCTCGGTATCGGTTGTGGTTTGGAATACCGAACCGTAAGTCTCCAGCCTCTTCTTCAATTCCACCGTGTTGACCAGATTGCCGTTATAGGACAGAGCCACCATTCCTTTGAGGTAATGGAATACCAGCGGCTGGGCATTGACCAGGGCACTGCCCCCCGTGGTCGAGTAGCGGACGTGCCCGATGGCGATGTGACCCCGCAGATTGTCGATATGGTAAGGTTTGACTACATCCGCAACCAGTCCCATTCCCTTGTGCAGGCCTATATGGCGGTCATCTGCCACCGCTATGCCCGCGCTTTCCTGACCCCGGTGCTGCAGGGCATAAAGCCCGTAAAAAGCTGTCCGGGCGGCATCGGTCATGGTATCGGGATTTTGCATAAATATCCCGAAAACACCGCATTCATCATGCAATTTGTCATCTATTTCATGAAACATCCGATTGCTCCTTCCCAGGTCTCGGAAGCTTCCTGAACCGCCAGGCGTATAATCTCGGTGCCGTTATCTTCAAAGACGAGTTGGTCCCCGCCCACAGTGCCTATTATTCTCATTTCCACCCCGAACTCAACTACGGTCTGCACCAGGCGGTCCAGATCGGCGCGTTTCACACTGGCTACCACCCGGCCCGGAGCTTCAGAGAACAGTATCCCCACTTTGGAAAATTCACCGCAGTTGAGCTTAATATGGCAGCCGATCCTGCCCTTTATGGAAGATTCAGCTACCGTTACCGCCAGCCCGCCTTCGGAGATATCGTGGCAGGACTGCAGGATCTGGTTGTGGATCAGGGTCTGCACCAGCTGCAGGAGCTCCTTCTCCTCTTCCAGGTAGGTTTCGGGAACCTCGCCGGTTTCCAGGCCGTAGCAGACACTCAAGTATTCGGAGCCGCCCAGTTCCTGGCGCACCCTGCCCAGGAGGACTACCAGGTCCCCCTGGCCTTTGAAGGCCATATCACAACGCTGGTCCACATCCTTCAGCACACCCACCATCCCCACCGTGGGGGT
>JAAZOA010000133.1 GCA_012798055.1 Syntrophomonadaceae bacterium
ATGTAAATTGGCTGTTAATATCAATTATAGTGATTCCGGGTATATATCAACAAATAAGTTTTTAGGTCCAGTTTCGTCGGGCAAATCCAGGTTTACACCCAGCTTCGCAATAAAGTCAGAACGCTCACTATCCTTGCAGACGCATAAACCGGAATGGGGGATATACATGGATCTACGGGAAAAAATACAACTCCTGGCTGTCCTTGACCAGAGGGCCCAAGAATTGGGTTTTGACATCTGTTTGCCGGTTTTGGCCAAAGATATCTGTTTGGATGACCGGGTCCGAATGCATTGCCAACTGAATCTATGCGGAAATTACGGAAAAAATCTGATGTGTCCGCCTTTTCTACCCCCTCTGGCTGAGACAAGGCAATTGGTCAGCAGTTTTACGTTTGCCTTTTTGCTCCAGCTGAAAAGGGGTCTTGATTCCGATGATAAAACCAATATGCGAGCGGTATTTGATGCTACTGCTTTACTACTCAATCAAATGCTGGTCAGTCTGGAAAGAGACGCTTTCAATAGCGGCTTCCGCTTGGCCATGGCTCTGGGAGCCGGTGAATGTAAGATCTGCCCGACCTGCATCATCCAGGAAGGGGAGGAGCACTGCCTTAATCCAGGTGCAGCCAGGCCTTCCATGGAAGGTATGGGTATCGATGTTATCAGGACCTTCCGCTCGGCTGGTTTACCCATGGACTTTAAGCCGGATGAATTGTCCGTGGCTGGTCTCTTGTTGATCGATTAGTTCCAGGGGTCGATCAGATGTCCCTCTCCACCTTGAGTCGAAATCACTCGAATCATTGATTGGGGTATCAAATAACTGCGGCCGCGGTTGTCGATAAATATCAGCACCCAGGTATCATCAGGCGGCCTTTTCCCTCGGAAACCTATAATCGTGCCGCGAAACGTATAAAAGGGATGTTTTGTATCAAATACTTGCACTCGGTCTCCGATTTGCATAAATACTCTCCTTTTCGGTCGGTGTAAACAGCTGGTGAACCCTCCCGCTGACTTTACATCAAGTCGATAATTTGTCGGTAACAACCTTCAAACCTTGCTCTGCGTAGATTTTTTTAAGCAGATCATGGACTTCATCTCGTTCAATGCCTTTAATATTGAGGTGTTCAAAGACCCTGGCCAAAAAATTGCTGCCCAATTCCAAATCCTCCTGATGCAGCAGCCGGGGTGGTTTCACTTCCTGAACGTCATAATGACCCAACACTGAAAAACTCAGATCGTAATCCGCCTCTTCAACCAAGCCATAAAAACCCTTTTCTCCGCTGATCAGCAAAAGCCCATAACTCAAGGTCCCTGGTTTAATGGGAACTTCGACTGCTTCAGACTGTAAAGCGATCTGGTGTCTGCTAAATAGGTATTTTTTTAGTTCGTCTATTTCCGTCTCGATAAATAGTTCGTTAGCCAGGATCTCATCGTAGCAGGCATTCTCGTCCTCTTGGTCATAATCCCTAATCAGTTCCTCATAAGGAGCTGGTGGTGCAGTACGCCCAATTACAAACCAGTCAATTCTCACCTGCTCTTGTCCCAAGAAATTATCTACCATTGACCAGGCCCGGAATAACCGCACCGCATCCACCTCTCTGCCCGCTTAGTGAGGACTAGTCTTTCGTTCTTATTGTCACCTTGATGCTGCGGCAGCAGTCATCATTCTTTACAATTATATCATCACCTTTTTCGAAAATCCTGACATGTTCATCACCTTCAACAATTATGTCTTCAACTTTCAATTTACCTTCTTTGGGAATGAATAACTGCCTGTTCAAGGGGATGATCACATTTTCCTTAATTACTGCCATTTGTTATCCTCCTATTCCTCAATCATCTCGTTGGGGCCGACTCCGGTTTGGATCAGGCCACCTTTTATTTCGGCAATGACCAGTAGTTGCCCACCTCTCTAGGATTCAATATGCCCCGGTCGGTCACAACCCCGGCAATCAGATCAGGGGGAGTAAGATCAAAAGCCGGATAGATAGCCCTTACTTTTGCCCCGGTTATCCTGACCCCATTAAAATTCAACACCTCTTCTGGATCACGCATTTCAATGGGAATGTCCTTACCGCTTAGGCATTTCCTGTCCGGTCCCCCGTAACCCAGAATGTAGAAAGGGATTGCATGATACCGGGCGGCCAATGCCAGTTGGAAGGTACCCACTTTATTGGCCACGGTTCCATCCATGGCAATGCGGTCAGCTGCGGTAAAAACCTTAGAGATCATACCCCTGCTCATGCAGTAGGCTGCCATATTGTCGGTAATAAGGGTCACCGGAATATCCAGTTCTGATACCGCCCAGGCTGTGAGTCTCGCCCCCTGCAGGTAGGGTCTGGTCTCAGTGGACATGACCTGGACTTGTTTCCCATTCTGAACAGCCCTCTGCAACATGATCAACAAAGCTGGTCCCGGAAAACAGTGGGTAAGCAGAGTATCCCCGCCGGACAATAGTGTCTCTGCCCAATTCCCGGTCCTTTCGGAGCGCAATTCCTGCTTGCCGATGATGGTCTGCAACTGCTGCAAAATCTGGCCAGACCAGGGAACAATTTGCCAGTCTATTCTGCTCAAAATACTCTCCAGCAGGGCTGCCATGTGAAATCCGGTAGGCCGGGTGGCATTCAGACGTTGCCTGGCCCCCTCCAAATAATCGCGCACTTCGGCCCAGCTCAAGTCAGGACGTTCTTCTATCTGCCATGCTGCCAAAAGCAACCCATACCCAGCAGTCAAAGCAATGTCGCCTGCACCTTGAACTGCCATATCTTCTATACATCTGGCAACCTGTTCATAATCGGCGCACAAGATCTCCACAATCTCATGGGGGAAACGGCGGCGGTCGATGATGACAAGGTTTTTATTCCGCAAAAATACGGTTTGCTCTATTTTTGAGAGCCTCATCCCGCCCAAGGTATTACCTCCAATTTTCAGGGCATACAAAATAACCTGCCAGGAGGTGAAGAAGATATCCTCTCACTTCCTGGCAGACATGACATCCTGTATCCATTGGATAATAACGGCAACGGATGTACCCGGGCCAAAAAAACGCGCAACTGCTCCCGATTTCTCCAGGGAGCGGGCGTCTTTCTCCGGAATAACGCCTCCGCCGATAACCATTATGTCCCCCGCCCCCAGGGAATCGAGTAATTCCCTGAGGCGGGGAAAAGTTTCCTGATAGCCACCAGTGTGCATGCTTATTCCAACGATATCAGCATCTTCCTGGATGGCCGTTTGCGCAATCTCTTCAACCGTTCGGTATAGACCGGTATAGATTACCTCCATCCCGCTGTCGCGGAGGCTGCGAGCCACCAATCTTACCCCCCGGTCATGAGAATCAAGCCCGGTCTTAGCAAGTACGATCCTGATGACTCTTCCACCCATAATCTCACCGTCTCTCCAACCGTACTTCGTCCCCAGTTAGCTGGTACCCGGACGTTGTTTCATGAAGCGCTGAGCAATCTCTTCGGCCAGGGAATAGGGATCGGTTTCCTTGAGCAGACATCTATCGATCATCCGCTTCATTTCTCCGCTGGTTTCCAGTTGTTCCAGTACGGGAGCAAGCACCGAACCCCAAATCGCTTCAGTAATTTCCGCTGCGGTCTTGCGGCGCATGCGTTCAGAGATGAGGTTATTGTCGATCAGGAATTGATAATGCTCGTCAATCTTGTCCCTCAAAACTTCCACGCTCTCCGCAAACTTATGGGGTTCCAATACGCTCTCCACCAGCAATACCGGGGTTACCCAGCCCTTGGAAACTCCGTATTTATCCCTGGACATCTGTACCATATTCATGGTCTCTTTGTATAATTTGCCGGCTCCTTCACGGTCAGCTTTGTTGATAACGAAAATATCGGCTATTTCCATCAATCCGGCTTTCAAGGCCTGGATTTCGTCACCCATACCCGGCACCAGGACGACAATCACCGTATGGGCATGATTGATGATCTCAACCTCTTGCTGCCCGACGCCCACAGTCTCGACGATTATCTTGTCTTTCCCCAGCACATCCATGACATGGATGCCTTCTCCGACCGCCTTGGAAATACCACCCATTGCACCGCGAGTAGCCAGGCTGCGTACAAACACTCCTGGATCCTCAGCATGGCGCAACATACGGATTCTGTCTCCTAAAAGTGCTCCTCCGGTAAAGGGACTGGTCGGATCCACAGCCAATACCCCTACTGTTTTATCCTGTTTGCGATAGGCAGCGATAAGCTCATCCGTCAGGGTGCTCTTACCCGCTCCAGGTGCCCCGGTTATCCCTATGACATGGGACTTGCCGGTCTCCTTGAATATTTCTTGAATTGCGATGTAGGTATCGGTGATTTGGTCTTCCAGATTTCTTATCAAGCGGGAAGCCGCCCGGATATCTCCCGCCAGGACCCTTTTACCTAATTCTTTCATAAAATGATCACTCCTTTGGAGTTACATTGGCCGCTATCCATTCATTGATGGAATCCAGGGTTGCTCCCGGAGTAAAGATCTCTTTCAAGCCGGCTGCCTTGAGGGGAGGTATATCTTTCTCAGGGATGATCCCACCACCCACGACAACAATATCACCGGCTCCATTTTCCTGAAGTCCTTTAGCTACTGCCGGGTACAGGTAATTATGCGCCCCGGAGAGACAACTCAAGCCGACCATATCAACATCTTCTTGTAATGCCGTTGCTACTATCTGCTCGGGAGTCTGGTGACACCCGGTGTAGATTACCTCAAATCCTGCATCGCGGAAACTCCTGGCTAAAACTCTGGCCCCGCGATCATGACCATCCAGACCCGGTTTTGCTAGCAGTATCCGAATTCTTCTTTTCGCCATCTCGCTTACCTCCTCAACAATCTAATTAATATATACCAGGATCACGGTATTCACCGTAGACTTCCCGGTAAACATCGCATATTTCCTGAACGGTGGCATAGTTCTTAACCGCCTCGATACAGTACGGCATTACGTTTTCGCCCTTTTTGCATGCACCGGCCAGATCCTTGAGGCATTCTGCGACTTTACGGCTATCCCGTTTACGTTTGGTCTCGGCCAGACGTTTCAGCTGTTCCACTTCCACCGAGTCATCGATTTCCACGATGGGAATATCGACTACTTCGTCTTCAACATTGTATTTATTGACACCGATCATAATCTTCTCACCGGCATCGATCTGTTTCTGGAATTTGTAGGCAGCATCAGAGAGCTCCATCTGGGGGAAGCCTTTCTCAATGGCTGCAACCATTCCGCCCATCTCATCGATCTTGTGGATATATTCCCAAGCTTGTGCTTCAACTTCGTTGGTCAGCGCTTCCACGAAATAGGATCCGGCCAGTGGATCGATAGTGTTGGCTACACCAGTCTCTTCAGCTATCAGCTGCTGAGTCCGCAGGGCAATCTGCACGGCGTGGTCGGAAGGCAGGCACAAAACCTCGTCCAAGGAGTTGGTGTGCAGGGACTGGGTTCCGCCCAGCACCGCTGCCAGAGCTTCGGTAGCGGTCCGGACCACGTTGTTATATGGCTGCTGGGCTGTCAAAGAACACCCGGCAGTCTGGGTATGGAACCTCATCCACCAGGAGCGCGGATCTTGTGAATTATAGCGTTCACGCATAGCCTTGGCCCAGATGCGGCGTGCAGCTCTCAGTTTAGCTATCTCTTCGAAGAAATCGATATGGGAATTGAAGAAGAAGGAGAGCCGCGGTGCAAATTCATCCACGTGCAACCCTTTGCGTTTGATAACGTCCTCCACGTATTCCATACCATCCCTGAGGGTGAAAGCCAATTCCTGCACTGCAGTTGCTCCTGCTTCTCTTATATGATAGCCACTGATACTGACCGTATTCCATTTGGGAACATATTTCGTTCCGAACTCGATTGTATCACTGATAAGTTTTACCGAAGGATCGGGCGGACACATCAAGGTCTTCTGGGCGATGAATTCTTTCAGCATGTCGTTCTGAATGGTTCCGCCTATCTTGGTAAGGGGGATGCCCTGCTCCTGGGCTGACGCACAATACATAGCCCACAGCGCAGTAGCCGGTGGGTTGATTGTCATTGAAGTAGTGATCTTGTCAAGGGGGATGCCTTTAATCAGATCGCGGAAATCGTCAATCGTGTCTATAGCCACACCGCATTTTCCACATTCGCCCTTGGCTTTGGGGGAATCGGTGTCATAACCCATGAGAGTCGGGAAGTCAAAGGCGGTACTCAGACCAGTCTGACCGGTGGTCAGCAGGTAATGCCAGCGCTTGTTGGTTTCAACGGCGGTGCCCATGCCGGCAAACATCCTGAAGGTCCAGTATTTTCCGCGATAACCGGTGGCCTGGTTGCCTCTCAGATAGGGAAATTGCCCCGGATAAGCGATGTCTTTTTCGAAATCCATGTCTTTGATGTCTTCGGGTCCGTAGATTCTGTTGATAGGTAAGCTCGAGACTGTACTCCATTCTGGCTTCTGATCGGGATTCTTGGCGATGACTTTCTTGACTTCATCCTCCCACTTTTTCCTCATTAGGCTAGACTTATCCAATAATTCCTGTGTAAACAAGATACTCCCTCCTCACATTTTGCGCCTCTCGACATGCAACCAATCAATACAGGGACATCTCTCTAGTGCCGACTTAGTATTCAATCCCGGCCCGATCTTTGATGCCGGCTTGATAGTGATGTTTTATCTCTGTTACCTCACTGACCATATCGGCAATCTCTCTCAGTTTTTCGGAAGCATACCTCCCGGTCAACAACAAGTCCACATTGGGCGGCTTGTTTTTGATCAATTGTAAAACCTCTTCTTCTGGTATCAGGCCAAAGTCCACTGCTACATTAATCTCGTCGAGTATAACCATGTCGTATTCGCCGCTGCTGACTACCTCTTTGGCCTTTTCAAAGCCCTGGCGTGCCAGCTGGACATCAATACCGGCAGGATTGTCCCGCATCACGAAACTGTCCAGGCCGAATTGATAAAAGGTAAGGTCAGGCAGGTATTTTTCGCCGGCAATAACTTCGCCGTATTTCCTGCCTTTCATGAACTGAATCATGCACACCTTGTATCCCTGTCCAATGGCGCGCAGGGCCTGCCCGAAAGCAGAGGTGGTTTTGCCCTTTCCGTTGCCTGTGATAACCATTACCAATCCGCGCTTGGCAGTGGTTGCAGTGGATTCCATCACTGTCAAATCTATCACCTCCTTACTCTAGTGGATTTGTTTCGGGGGTAATCTTACTCGCTGATCTTGCTGAAAAACCAGGAAATTAATTGGAGGCCAACTAATTCCATTGTTTAAATAATATTAAGCAATATTCATGCCAAGGCCGTATTTTCCATTCGGTTACTATTCATTCATCATTTACATGGCCCCCAAAACGTCCAAGTGTTGCATTGCTGCAACGCGCCTTTTTGAACAGCCTGGTTTTTCACCTAATTGTTGCTTTGAATACTCCGCAAATAATATGTATATTTATTCAATTCTCCTCATTTATACTAATCAAAGGACAAAAAAGGTATAGATTTCCATCTATACCTTAACAAAATCAAATATTCCCTATTGTAAAATGGCAACGGAACTATAAAATAGGCTTGTTGCAATATCGCTTGCTTTGTTGCATTTTGGCAACACTATTTCACTTGACTGGCTACACTGGTGATATTGTACTTGGCAGCTTTCCTCACAATGGTGGAGGCATCCACCTCTAACTCTTTTGCCATCTGCCGGGTGGTCAAGCTCTTGTTATAGACTTTTTCCAGCAGTTGTTTTTCCACACTTTCCACTGCTTCCTTGAGAGGGAGAATGCCCGAAACCAAAATGAACGAAGAATTTACTCCTACAGTATCGACTAAATGGGCCGGCAGGTCTTCACGGCGTATAATATCCCCCGGGGATATCACCACTAATCTCTCGATCAGGTTCTCCAATTCCCTTATATTCCCGGGCCATTCATACTGCATGAATATGTCTATTACCTCGGGTGCTATCTTTCGTTCCATGTGGTACTTGCGATTATAGAGCCCCATGAAATGAGCCACCAGGGTGGGGATATCTTCCTTGCGTTCCCTGAGGGGGGGTGTATTCACCGGTACCACATTCAAACGATAATAAAGATCTTCCCTGAACTGCTTCTTTTGCACCATTTCCAACAGGTCGCGATTGGTAGCCGTGACTATGCGCACATCGATGTTGTGGTAACTGGATCCCCCCACCCGGATGATCTCTTTGCTCTGCAGGAAGCGCAGCAATTTTACCTGCAGGTTCAGGGGTATCTCCCCGATTTCATCCAGGAACAGGGTTCCTCCGGCAGCCAGCTCGATGTAGCCCGGTTTCCCCTCTTTCTTAGCCCCGGTAAATGCGCCCCCCTCATACCCGAAAAGCTCAGACTCCAGCAGGTTCTCGGGAATCGCGCCGCAGTTAACCTTGATGAGGGGCTTGTCACTGCGGGAGCTGTTGGAATGGATGATCTCAGCAATCAATTCCTTTCCAGTACCGGATTCGCCAGTGATCAGAATAGTTGAGTCAACCGCCGCCAACCTGATAACCATTTCCAGCAGTTTGCGCATCTTGGCCGAGGAAACCACCAATTTTTCACTGCCATTATACTGCATCTGCAAGGTCCGTAACTGGTTTTCGTAATGCTGGGTCAGTCCTTGCACCTTCTCCAATTCCTGCCTGAGCAGGTTCAGCTCGGTTATATCCCGCACGTTGCACACCACCCGGATCAGTTCCCCGTTTTTATCGATGACTGGATTTCCGGTAGTAAGGGTCAGTTTTCCGATACGGCTCTCTTGCATGACGGTGATGGATTTCTTCTGCTCCAGCACACTGAAGGTAACCGGATCGGAAATAATCCCATCCCGTTTTATATCTTCAACACTTCGCCCTACATATTCATATTGATTAATGCCGGTCAGCTGGGCAAAGGCATTGTTATAACGCAGGGTCACACCCTTGCCGTCTGTGATGAACAGCCCATCAAAGGAAGATTCCACGATGGCGTCAAGTTCTTCATTCAATTCCTTCACATAATTGAGTTCGCGGGACATCTCCTCCAATTCCGAAATGTCTTGCAACACCGCCACTGCCCCGATTATCTTGCCTTCTTTAATTATGGGGGAGCGATTGGACATAAACCAGCGGTCATTTAGCTTGACCCGTTTCATAGGTTCCACCCGGCCGGTCTTCATTATGTCCATCAAATCACTGGTTGGAAGCACATCCTGAATGCTTCGTCCGATGACGTCTTCGGCCTTACGCCCCAGGAGTTTTTCAGCCGACTGGTTCCACACTTTGATCAAGCCCTTTTCATCGATAGAAACAATCAGATTGTAGGCTGAGTTGATTATTGTATCCAGTTCCAAGGATATGTTGTTGTAGGAATTGAAAAAGGCTTTGGCTATGTCTCCCCTGGTGAGTATGCCTACTATCCTGCCGTCTTCATCGACTACCGGCAAGCGCGGCACAGTGGCATCCACCACCTCGCCGAACTCATCATCGGCATGGCCTACCAGCAGATCGGTGGTCATCATCTCACCGACCTTGCGGTTCAGATTCCCGTCACCGTTGATAACTCTGAATATATGGGACTTGGTGAACAGCC
>JAAZOA010000134.1 GCA_012798055.1 Syntrophomonadaceae bacterium
AGACTTGAGCCGTGAGCTGGAACAAGCCATGAAAGCCAAAGAGCTCCGCAATATGCGCCGCGCCCTTTTGATATCAGCCGGACTAAGTCTCCCCCTTTTGACCGCCATGCTGCTGGCGGTTCTCAAAATCCATAGCCCTGTCCTGGCTATTCTGCACGACCCCTTCTTCCAGTTGGCCCTGGCTACCCCGGTCCAGTTCTGGATCGGGGCCCGCTTCTATAAACAATCCTATTACGCTATCAGGTCGGGCAGTGCCAATATGGATGTCCTGATCGCCATGGGTACCTCGGCAGCTTACTTCTACAGCCTTTACAATGTTTTTTTCCAGGCAGAGGCAGCGGGGATGATGAAGGACCTGTACTTCGAGGCTTCGGCCATAATCATCACCCTGGTCCTGCTGGGCAAATACCTGGAAGCCCTGGCTAAGGGCAGGACCTCAGAAGCCATCAAGAAGCTGGCCCAGCTCCAGGCCAAAACTGCCCGGGTCATCAGGCAGGGAGCGGAACAGGACATACCCATTGAAGAGGTCGAATTGGGTGATCTGGTAGTGGTTAGGCCCGGGGAGAAGGTGCCGGTGGACGGCAGGATAGTTGAAGGGACCTCCTCCCTGGATGAATCCATGCTTACTGGCGAAAGCCTGCCAGTTGACAAAAACCCCGGGGACCTGGTATACGGCGCCACCATCAACCGGTTCGGGGTATTCAGGCTGGAGGCCACCCGGGTTGGAAAAGAAACCGCCCTGGCCCAGATAATCAAGATGGTGGAGGATGCCCAGGGCACCAAAGCCCCCATCCAGAAGATTGCCGACCAGGTAGCGGGGATTTTCGTGCCGACGGTGCTGGCGATAGCCCTGATTACTTTCCTGCTCTGGTGGCTGGGTGGAGCAGGCCTGAACCGGGCCCTGACTAGCGCGGTAGCGGTTTTGGTGATCGCCTGCCCTTGTGCCCTGGGACTGGCTACCCCAACCGCTATCATGGTGGGGACCGGCAAAGGGGCCGAGAACGGCATCCTGATCAAAGGCGGCGAATACCTGGAACTGGCCTATAAACTGGATACGGTTGTCCTGGATAAGACCGGCACCATCACCAAGGGCCAGCCGCAGGTGACCGATGTGCTCAGGCTGGGCAACATGGATGAGCCGACGGTGCTCAGCTTGGCAGGTCAGGCCGAGAAGAGCTCCGAACACCCCCTGGGCGAGGCTATATACGAGAGAGCCAGGCAGGCACTGGGTGAGATCGAAGCCCCCCAAGATTTCCGGGCTATTCCGGGCCGGGGTGTCTGGGCCCGCATCGCAGGGCAGGACGTATATGTAGGAACCCGCAAATTAATGGAGGAAAACGGGATACCGACCGGGGCCGCTGAGGCGGACGTTACGGCCCTGGAAGAACAGGGTAAAACTGCCATGCTCCTGGCTGTCGGCGGACGGCTGGAAGCCGTCCTGGCAGTGGCCGACACCATCAAGGAGAGTTCTCGCCAAGCAATTGCCGAGCTGCAGTCCATGGGATTGGCGGTGTATATGATAACCGGAGACAACCGGCGCACAGCGGAGGCTATCGCCGCCCAGGTAGGGATTAACCAGGTCCTGGCAGAGGTCTTGCCCGAAAACAAAGCCCGGGAAGTTGAAGAGCTCAAGTCCCAGGGCAGAATAGTAGCTATGGTAGGAGACGGGATCAATGATGCCCCGGCGCTTGGAACCGCCCACATCGGCATGGCTATGGGCACTGGAACCGACGTGGCCATGGAAGCAGCCGATATCACCCTGATGAGAGGGGATCTGAGCACCATACCGGCGGCGATACGCCTGTCCCGTCAGACCATCCGCAAGATCAAACAAAACCTGTTTTGGGCCTTTATATACAACATAGTGGGCATACCCTTTGCTGCCCTGGGCATGCTGAACCCGGTCATCGCCGGAGCAGCCATGGCTATGAGCTCGGTATCGGTGGTGACCAATTCCTTGAGCCTGAAAAGGTTCGACCCGGGCATGCCCGGATAACCCGGGGGAAAAACGCACCACCTAGTAGCTGGTCGGTAAAAGGGATTATGATGAAGAAAAATAGAAATGAGGTGTGTGAATATGGCCGTTGAATCCAAAACATTCCAAGTTGAAGGCATGTCGTGCATGCACTGTGTCCATGCCATCAAAACCGCAG
This sequence comes from Syntrophomonadaceae bacterium, assembly GCA_012798055.1. Lineage (GTDB taxonomy): Bacteria > Bacillota > Syntrophomonadia > Syntrophomonadales > Syntrophomonadaceae > PHAA01. Next base: position 2,154 of record JAAZOA010000134.1, read on the forward strand.
TCGGGTCTTTGCCGGGGATCAGCAAAGTGGAAGTGGACCTCATGGGCAAAAAAGCGGAAGTGACTTTTGACCCGGCCCAGGTCGATACCCGGTCGATCATTGAGAAAATCGTAGAGGCAGGATACGAGGTGGCCTGATTCCCCGCTGGGGCGGAAAATTACCAGGAAGGATGATTTTAGTGGAACTGAAATCCATTCTATATGAAAAGGAAGCTGGCGTAGGCCTGGTCACCTTGAACCGGCCCAAGGCCTTCAATGCCATCGATGACGAATTGATTGCTGAATTGTCAGCGGTCATAGATGCGATAGGTGCAGATGATGAAGTGCGCGCCGTGATCATTACCGGGGGGGGCCAAAGTCTTTGCCGCCGGCGGAGATATACCTTTTATGGCAAAGGCGGATACCCTACAGGCCGAGAAGTTCGTGGAGGCGGTCAAAAACTGCCTGGATAAGATCGAAGGGCTGCCCAAACCGGTTATTGCAGCCGTGGGCGGACCGGCCCTGGGAGGAGGGAGTGAACTAGCCCTGGCCTGTGATATCAGGATAGCTGCCGAGGGCAGCCAGATAGGGCAACCCGAGATAAACCTGGGCATAATCCCCGGGGCGGGCGGAACCCAGCGGCTTAGCCGCCTGGTAGGCCTGGGATGGGCTAAACACCTGGTCATGACCGGTATGGTTATAGATGCTCAGACTGCTTTGAAAATAGGTCTGGTCACCCTGGTTGTACCCAGAGACCAGCTTATGGCTGAAGCCAAGAAAATGGCACTCGTCATGGCGACCAAGTCTCCGGTGGCCATGAAGGCTGCCAAACGATGTCTCAATATGAGCCTTGATACCAATCTGGACTCAGGCCTCAATTATGAAGCGAAGACCTGGGCAGCCCTTTATGCTACTGAAGACCAGAAGGAGGGCATGCAGGCTTTTCTGGAAAAACGCCAGCCTCTATTCAAGGGCAAATAGAACAGTTTTTGCAGAGAATTTGCCGGGTCCGGTGCCCCTGTGCCTGGACCCGGCAGCATTAACCATAACTTGAACCAACCAACCTGTATATAAGTAGCATGTAAATAAAAAAACCGTTTTTCATGCTGACACCTCACCTACAACCATTGTCTCTAACCGGCATGCTCGACAGCAGTCTCCCTTACTTACGCCATTGCGCCCAGCCAGAGTTAAAGAACGCCGAGAATCAGCTGATATTGGCTTTTAAGCGCACTATGCGCTTTGCTCGCCCCAGCTCTTTAAGGTTACACAAATACTATTTGACAAGCAGGTTACTTAATGATAGTTTGATTGCAAATAAGTAAGTTACATGCAAGTAAAATACATATAAGTGAATCTCGTTGGCCGACATATGACTCTAGGAATGGAAGCCAGCAGTTTTTCTGAATCCGCTGCGGTTGGCAGCGGTCGTTTAAATAACCTAGGCAAATTGAAAGAAAGTGGGGTGAATTGATCTATTCAAAGCTATAGTCAGACCGGCATAATACTCGATCATCTCTATTTGCGGAACGGAGGAAAGGAATCATGTCTTCAAAACTGATGAACACCACCAGGGACGGAAAATTTATCCTCAAAGAATTCCTCGATATGAACACTATTTTTGCAACTGAGCGGTTTAGCGGAGGATACTCGGTCGACGATATCGACTTCATCCTCGACAATGCCCTGAAGGGAGCCAAAGAAGTGGTAGCTCCCAGCAATGAGGACTCGGAAAAGATAGGGGTGAAATTCGAGGACGGAAAAGTGATCACCCCCGAATCTTCCAAAACAGCTTACAATTTCATTGTCCAGAACGGCTTTGCCGGCAGTAACGTAGACCCAGACGACGAATCTGCCCTGCCTATGTCAGTGCTGTGGGCACTCTACGAATACTTCATCGCTGCCAATCCTTCAGTCCAGACTCTATGGCTGGCCAATTCCGGAGCTGCCAATGTCATCCGGGATTTCGGCAGCGATGAAATAAAAAACACCTACCTGCCCAAAATATACAGCGGAGTTTGGGCTGCTACCATGGACCTGACCGAGCCCGCTGCCGGTTCAGATGTAGGAGACGCCACCACCAAAGCGATTCCAACCGACACCCCAGGCGTCTACTTGATTAAGGGGACCAAATGTTTCATCAGCGGAGGTGAACAGGATATCACTGAAAACATTATCCACCTTTGCCTGGCCCGCATCGAGGGCTGCGCCAAAGGGACCAAGGGGTTGTCCCTTTTTGTGGTCCCCAAATATCTCCCTGATGCAGATGGCAATGCTGGAGATTGGAACGATATCAATTGCGTAGGGATCGAACATAAACTTGGACATAAGGGCGCACCGACCTGTGTGATAAGCTTTGGCGAAGAAGGCTTCTGCAAGGGATTCCTGCTCGGTAACCCGCCCGGTGAGGATGGTGCCGGACAGGGCATGATGCAGATGTTCAAGATGATGAATGAAGAGCGCTTGATGTCAGGTTTGTCGGGACTGTCCATAGCCGCTTCAGCTTATCATAACGCAGTCGAATATGCCACGGAGCGCATCCAGGGACGTTCTACCAAGGATCCCAAAGCTGGCAGGTGCCCC
>JAAZOA010000135.1 GCA_012798055.1 Syntrophomonadaceae bacterium
AATGAGGAGTCCCAACTGCAAGCAAGGTATATCCCCCCCGTAAATTGGGAGTTATACCAGACTTCGGCCTGGTACAATTACTACACAGGCCGGGATCACTCCGCCCTGGAGAAAAGGTGCCCTGCGCAGGAAAAGGCGGGCCCAGAAAAGTAGCCGGTTAGAAATTTCAAGGTTTCGGTAATCCAACCGAAACCTCTCTGTTTTTGCGGGCACAAAGAATCCCGGGGCAAAGATGGGCCCAGGGATTATTCAGAGCAGTGTATGTTGGATCATGGACGGTGCAGGGGCATTACTGCTTTGCAGGTGAATAGTATATCTCCACCCTGCGGTTAAGCGCTCTTCCCTCGGGGGTCGAATTGTCGCCGATCGGATAAAGTTCGCCATATGCGTTGACATTGTACTTGATAGTGCCATTCACGCCCAGGCTTTTGAAGACCTGAACCACTGCTTGGGCCCGCTGCTCAGACAGCCACTGGCCAGCTTCATCGGAGCTCTCATCATCCGTATAGGCGCTGATCTGCATACTGCCAGGATTATCAGTTATCAGCCGGGCCAAATTCTGAAGTTTGACCATCTGGTCGGGATTGATGGCATAGCTGCCGGAATCAAAATTGATGACGATATTTACCGGGGTAGGCACTTTCTTGGTCGGTGCCGGAGCAGGAGCCGGTGTTGGTGCCGGAGCAGGAGCCGGTGTTGGTGCCGGAGCAGGGGTTTGAGCCACCCGGGGCACACCAAACGGGCCATAATGCTGCCAGAGATAATAGCCGCCAAATCCGGCTAGAGCCAATAATGCCAAGCAAGCCAGGACAACCATTGGTTTTTTGGAGGGTTCCTGTGCTTCATCAAGCATCTCGAATGAATCATCAATCTTGCTCAACCGAGGCATCCCCCTATCTATAATTTGGAATGGAGATTGGTTGACTGATTTGCCGCCCATCCATCTCTATCTTGAAGCCTGAAGCCGAAGCCGGCATGGAAAAAAATACCTGCCCGGGCATTCCGTCGGGATATTGCTTGAGGGTTTTCCCGCTGTCATCAAGCAGGGTTCCCTGGAGGGCGACTATTTGTGTATTACGAAGCACTTCGTTGAATATTTTCAGCATGTCCTGAAAATCAGTCACTATCATCTGATCCCAAAGGTTGGCAAAATTCTGGCCATCCAGTTTATCCAGAAGGCGCCATTGTGACTCGTCTATTTCGTCACCTACCCCTACCAGCACGAATTTGAGATGGGATCTCTGCCCAGTCAGTATATCCTGAGCCAGGATGGCAGTATAGTCTTTTACTTCATCCAGGTCTTCGATGCGCCCATCGGTTAGAAATACAAATATGCCAGGTTGGGTCCTCTGGCAGTGTTCGACGAAGTACTTGACGGCAGGCAAAAGCTGAGTGCCGTTGCCAAAACTCATCTTATCGGGGCCGTCCAGGTTGAGATTGGCACAGGCAGCCTCGTTGATTTCGCCAACCTCTTCAATTTCCCGGCCGTTTCCTCCGCTCCAGTAAATAACCGTGGAGGAGCCGTCTTTGGCCAGGTTTTTGGATAAATAGGCTGTGATTTCCGACCCCACATAATCCATGGTATTTGTAGACAGGCTAACAAGGTTGCGCTTTAGCGCATCATCTACCGCCTGGCGGGTGAAGGTCCTCACCTTACGGCCATCCCGATATTCTCTGGTCATCCAGCCTTTCTGTTCGTATTCTGAGACGATATTGGCTGGGAGGTGGCCAACCAGCTGCCGGCCGAACATTTTTTTCATGGAAGCGCTTGCATCGAGAGCAACACCGGTTTTCCACGCCTTAAGAATCTTTTGGTCGGCAGGGTCCAGCAAGAACGTCAATTGCACCCACAGCATATCGCCAGTCTTGCGAATGAAAATATTGCTAAAATCATTGGCCATGTCTGAAGCGCGAACATTAAATTCTATGTCCTCCGAGTTGTTGGTGCCAGATGCAATAGTAGCTTTGCTTGCCATTATCTTCCTCCAGTTTGAGATGATGTGGCTAACCATGGGGGTGACCCGATTCCAGGCATGACTTTAGGAAAAGCGCTAAGTAGCAATGAGGTCAGATACCCAAGCGGGCTGACCAAATACAATCATGAGGAATACTATTTATCTATTTTAGCACTATTGGCATGGGATTGGACAACAAAAACTGCCAAACATCTACAAGAACGGGGTGCCTTTATATTTTGCCTGGTCCGCCGGCTGCAGAAATGGCCGGCAGAAGACCAAGAGGATTATTCGCTTAAAGCCTTCCGGCTAATCGGTTATTATAGACTAAGGACAGGTGGGGCTATCGCAGCCGCCTGAAGCATTCGAACCCGGGGAGGAATTTTGAGGTGCAGGAAGAAAACAGCCGCCTTGAACAGCTGCAAGCTGAAGTGAGGGCTTTAAAACAGAGAATCGTCGAGCTGGAACTATTGGATGCGGAGCACATGCGCATCGGCAGGGAAGCTCTGCTGGAAAGCGAGAAAAGGCTTCAAAACCTGGCTGAAAACGCCCGGCGGTTACAGATGGAAATCAACAAACGGCGCAAAGCCGAAGAAGAACTGGAAGCGGAGCGACTTCGGCTTTTCTCAGTGCTGGACGGACTGCCGGCACAGGTCTATCTGATCGCCCCGGATTACACTTTCCATTTTTCCAACCGTTTCTTTCAGGAGCGATTCGGTGATCCAGGCAGCAGGAAATGTTTCGAGGTGTTTCATGGGAGGACCGACCCGTGCGAGAACTGCCAAACATTTAAGCCGGGCGGATTGATTGCCTGTGAGCAGGGTGAATGGAGTTATCCGGATGGATACACCTATATGGTATACGATTATCCTTTCGTTGACGTAGACGGTTCCCGCTTGCTGCTGGCTTTCGGCTTTGATATTACCGAGCGCAAAAAGATCGAAGCAGATCTTACCTTATCCGAAGAACGGTTTTCCAAAGCCTTCAACAGCAGTCCCCTGGCCATGACGATTACCTCACTGGAGGACGGAGAATACATCAACGTGAACGACAGCTTCTGCCGGATAGCCGAGTATGAGCGCGAAGAAATCCTGGGGAGGACGTCCCAGGACATCGGCTTCTGGGGCAACCCTGAAGATCGCCAGGTGATCACCGACATGATAATCAACAAGCGGCCGATCCGGGAAGTGGAAATGCCCTTCCGCCGTAAAAGCGGAGATATAGGACTAGGGCTCTATACCGCAGAATCTTTTGATATCAAGGGACAACCATGCATTCTGAGCATTTTGACGGATATAACTGAACGCAAGGAATTGGAGATTGAGATGATGAGGCTGGATCGGCTGGGGCTGGTCGGGGAAATGGCCGCCAGCATAGGTCATGA
>JAAZOA010000136.1 GCA_012798055.1 Syntrophomonadaceae bacterium
AACATTAAGGTTGCCATACAAAACCAAGGCCAAGGATCTGGGTATAGGGGTTGCGGTCATCACCAAGGTGTCAGTGGCTTCCCCCTTGCTGCCCAGAACCGCCCTTTGCCTGACTCCAAAACGATGTTGTTCGTCAATTACAGCCAGGCCCAGTTTCCCAAAATTTATCTGAGATTGAATCAGCGCCTGGGTGCCTACTAAAATATCTATTTCTCCGGCTGCAGTCGCAGAGAGGATTGATCTCCGCTCCCGCGCATTGGTAGATCCTGTCAGGCGCGCGACAATTGTGTCCGTGGAAGCAAAGATTTTCTTGATAGCTGCGTAGTGCTGCTCAGCCAAGATCTCGGTAGGAACCATCAGGGCAGCCTGATAACCGCTGCTAACCGTATGGGCCATAGCCAGCGCTGCCACCACGGTCTTACCGCTGCCAACATCCCCCTGTAACAGACGGTTCATAGTTAGGGGCTTCTCCAAATCGGCAAATATCTCTTGGATTACCCTTACCTGGGCCGATGTCAAGCGGTAAGGCAGTCCATCGGTGACCTGCCGTATCAGGTCCGTGCAGGGGCGCTGGATTTTTGAACCCACGTTATCCCTTTTTCGGGATTTTTCCCAAGCCATGCGCAGCTTGAATCGAAACAATTCCTCAAAAGCCAGACGGCGCCTGGCAGAAAGGAAAGCTTCCCGGCTGGAAGGAAAATGTATATTAAACAGGGCGGAAGCCATGTCATAGAGCCCATATTTTTGCCTAATTTCTGCTGGGACTGCATCGAGATAATCCGCCAGGTAATTTGTCAGGGCATACTGCACCGCGCTGCGTAGGGCCTTTTGGTTCAGTCCCTCCACAAGTGGATAAACTGGCAGTATGGGATGGTCATCATCCTGCTTGGAAATAGTATAATACTCATTGACCGAAATCTCCCGGATCAAACCCGCGGCTCGAACCTTGCCTTTCAAAAAAATCTCCTGTCCAGCAAGAATTTGCCGGGACAGGAATGCCTGGTTAAACCAAACTGCAGTTATGTGTCCAGATTCGTCTTCTACCAGCGCCTTGAATATTTGCAAACCCCGCCGGGTCCTCATCAACCGGGTGGAAAGCACGCATCCGCGTATACAAGCAGACGCTCCGTCCTCCAAGCGGTCTATTTCGTCCACCTCGCTACAATTCAAGTAGCTGCGGGGCACATGCCAGAGCAAATCTTCCACCGTGCGTATCCCCAGCTTAGCTAGCAGTCTGCTCCGCTGGGGACCGACTCCTTTAATAAACTGAATGTCATTCCATAGTTGGTTCATTGCATACCCCATAAGCCGGAGTCCTTGTCTATTCCACCGACAACAGGTAGTGGTAATGCGGCTGCCCGCCAAAGTGCATTTCTATTTCACTGTCCGGGAACTCACCCATGATTTTGGCTTTCATGCGCAGAGCATCTTCTTCCTTGACCTCCAGACCGTAAAACAAGGTTATCAACTCACCCTCCTGGGCTCGCATTTTATCCAGGGAATCCAGGACCACTGTTTCGATGTCACTTCCCTGCACACTGACCTTGCCGTTGATAAGGGCGATTACATCGCCTTCCTTGATGTCCATTCCGTTCAGGGAAGTATCCCTTACTGCGTATGTCACTTCTCCATACACTACATTGTCGATGCCGCGGCGCATAGCGTTGGCTACCTCCTCCAGGTCCCCTTCATCACTATAAGCAATCAGGGCACTGATTGACTGCATGACTGAGCGGGTCGGAACGATAGCCACGGGTCTTTCGGAGAGGTTTTTAGCCTGTTCGGCTGCCATGATAATATTGCCGTTATTGGGCAGCAGGATTATCTGGTCGGCATTGACTTTCCGGCATGCATTGAGCAGGTCCTCGGTACTGGGATTCATGGTCTGGCCGCCTTCAACCACTTCATCCACCCCCAGGCTCTTGAGCATCTTAATGATACCCTCCCCCACACCTACGGCTACCAGGCCGATATGTTTGCGGGATTTGCCTTCGTTTTCCTCCCAAAACCGTTGCTGTTCGTGAACCTCTTCCATCATATTGTTGATCTTGATGTCGGTCAGGCCGCCAAATTGCAGGCAAGTTTCCAGCACCTTACCCGGATGATTGGTATGGATGTGAACTTTGAGAATGTCGCCCTCACCCACCACCAGCATCGAGTCTCCTAATGGATTCAGGTGATCCTTGACATCCTGGTCGCTTAAATCCTTGCCCTTTATCAGGACTTCAGTGCAATATTGAAACGCCAACTCCGGGGGTATTTTCCCCTGGCCCCGATCTTTTAACGGATGGCTTTTCAGCTTATAAGTATCGAGGGCTATCTCCTTTTCCTGGGCCAAGCCTTCAATAAAGCCGTCCCAAAAGAACAAAAGGCCACGCCCCCCAGCGTCCACTACCCCGGCCTGCTTTAGGATTGGCAACATGGAGGGGGTCTTATCCAGGGTGATATAGCCTTGCTGTACCCCTTCCAACAAGGTGCCTAAAATATCGTTACCGGCCACTGCTTCTGTTTCGCAAACCCTGGCAATTTCGCGGATAACAGTCAAAATAGTGCCTTCCACTGGCTTCATCACCGCTTTATAAGCTGTTTCAGAGCCCACCCGGATGGCCTGGGCTAATTCAGTAGCGCTGACCCTTTCTTTTCCCTCCAGGATCCTGGCCATACCGCGAAAAATCTGGGACATTATTACTCCCGAATTGCCCCTGGCCCCCATCAAAGAACCCATGGATATGGCTTTGGCTACTTTGCCCAGGGATTCATTGCGGTTCTTTTCACCCTCCTGGGCAGCTGCCAGCAGAGTCAGATACATATTGGTGCCCGTATCTCCATCAGGTACCGGGAATACGTTCAATGAGTCAACTTCATCCCGGTTGTGTTCCAATCTGATACAGCCAGCTTTGACACTCCTGGCCAAATCGTTGCCATCAATGGTATTGAGACTCAAACTGATAATCCTCCCAACTACATATCCTTGAGAACTTTGACCCCTTTGACATTGACGTTTACGCTGGCAACCGGCAGTTCAGCGTTTTTTTCCAACACATACGTGACCTTGTGAATGACACTGTGTGCCACCTCAGGTATTTTCAATCCGTAACCGACGATCACATTGACGTCGATTACCAGACCTTGGTCAGTATTGCTCACCGCTACCCCTTTACGTATGGAGTCGATCCCCAATAAGTTGGTAATACCGCTGGTAATATTCTGGGGCACCATCCCCACCAGGCCATAGCAGTCCAGTGTTGCCAGCCCAGCCAGAGTCTCCACCAGTTCTCGGCTAACCGTGATCTCTCCCATTTCGTTGCTCGCGATTTTGTACATGCAGTTCCCTCCCATCTTGCTTAGTATTATTTCTACACTACAATTATTTATTCCTTCTTCTTGCCCTTTGCCTCGGTTTTTGATAAAATGTTTAAGTGCAACTAGACAAGAGAGGGGGCAAAAGTATGGCAAAATGCGAAATTTGCGGAAAAGGCGTGACTTTTGGCAAGAAGTACAGCCATTCCCATATAAGGACCAACCGGCAATGGAAGCCCAATATACAGCGGGTAAAAGTGATAATCGACAAGACACCCACCAAGTTGAACGTTTGTACTCGCTGCTTGCGGTCGGGCAAAGTAGAACGAGCTCTTTAAAGTAGGGATAAAAATAGACAGGCTTATAGCCTTGGAACGCAGTTCCAGGGCTTATTTTTTACCCAGGGTCTCTAATTCCTGCAGGGAATACTGATAGCGCTCCCGGCAAAACTCACATACCACTTCCAAACCCTGGCATTCTGGTTCAAGGGCAAGTTGATCGGCGGACATTTTGCCTATAATATTGCCTAGTCGCTCCCAGCTGCATGTGCAGCGAAAACCTATCTCCTGTTCTCCAACTATATCATATTCCATGCCCTGCATGATGACCCGGAGCATATCTTCCAGGCTTGGGTAGCTGACCAGTGCATTGCTCAGATTTCCCATCCCGAATATATTCTTCTCAATCATCTCCAGTATTTCTTCCCTGGCCTCAGGCAAGGCCTGGACAAATATTCCTCCCGCAGCCTGCACATCCAGATCAGGTCCGACC